>CAZTTW010000309.1:0-5940 GCA_964616265.1 uncultured Myxococcales bacterium
GCGGCGTCGAGATCGACCATCCGCTGGAGGGCAATCTTTGGCAATTGCCGCTCGCCGCACAGCTCGACTTCCTCGAGTCCGTCGCGCAGGCCGGGTGCGTGCGGGGCGCCGCCGAGCCCGACCTCTTCGAAGACTGGGTGAAGTGGAAGCTCGGCGCGCGCATCGCCGAAGAGTACATGCTTCCATACAACCGCAAGATCTGGTCGTTGCCGCTTTCGTCGCTGGGTGCTGGCTGGATCCACAAGCTGCCGGCGGTTTCATTTCGCGAGACCCTGACAAGCTGCCTCGAACGACGCTCGGGCGGCAGCCTCCCCGCGCACGGTCGATTTCTGTATCCGCGAAAGGGCGGCTACGGCGAGGTGTGGCGGCGCATGGGCGTTTCGCTCGGCGAGCGCTTGCTGTGCGGTTACCGATTGAAATCGATCGATATCGAGCGGCGAACGATTGACGACGCCATTTTGGCAGACACCATCGTCAACACCATTCCGTGGCCGGAATGGCCGCAGCTCGCGGTCTTGCCCGAAGAGATTCGTTCGGCCATCGACGAGCTCGTGCACACCGGAATTCTGGTCGACTATCAGCCGGAGAATCTGCCCAGCTCCGCGCACTGGATCTACGAGCCCGACGAATCGCTGCCGCATCACCGACAGCTGCTGCGCCACAATTTCGTCGTCGGCGCGCGCGGGCACTGGACCGAGACGAATGCTCAGAGAGGTCGGCCCACTACATCGCCGCGCTTCGTGAACGAGTACGCGTACCCGGTGGCGACGCCGAGCCGAGACGGCGCCGTCGCCAAGGTGCTCGCGTGGGCACGTGCAAACCGTATCGTGGGGCTTGGACGATGGGGCACCTGGGAGCACATGAACTCGGACGTGGCTGTCGAGGCTGGACTAACCTGCGCGAAGGACCTATGGGTGAGCTGAATGAAAACTACCTTATGTCTCTTGGTCTACGATGAGCTCACCGGTTGCAAAGCCGACGTGCCCAGGTTGCCCCGAGCCGAATTCGACGACGTCTATGCCATCGACGGCGGCAGCACGGACGGAACCGTCGCGTATCTGGAATCGCAGGGCATCCAAGTCCATCGCCAGCCCAAGCGTTCTATCAACGCGGCGTACGCGCATGCAGTCGCCCTGTGCAAGACCGAGGGCCTTGTCGTTTTTTTCCCCAAGGGCACCATCGATCCCGCCTGTTGCACGACGATGGCGGAGAAGCTTCGGCAGGGCGTGGCCCTGGTGATCGCCGGGCGCAACCTTCCCGGAGGCCGCAACGAGGAAGACCACAAGCTCCTGCGTTTGCGCAAATGGGGGGTGCGTATCCTCAGCATGGTGGCAGCGCTGCTTTGGCGGCGCGAGGGCTGCCGAATCGACGATGTCCTTCATGGCGTGAAGGCGTTCACCGTGCCTGCCTTTCGGGCGATGCGCATTTCCGAGGTCGGCGTCACGGTGGATCTCGAAATGGCGATTCGTGCCTATCGCCTGCGATTGCCGCGGGAGGAAATTCCCGTGGTGGAGCACGAGCGCTCGTACAGTCAATCGCGCTTTCCTATCTGGCGCACCGGCAAGCGCCTTGGGCGACTTCTCTTGACCGAGCTGTTCCGGCCGGCACACCTGGCCGCCTCGTCGACCGACTGTCTGGACATTGCGAATCGCGAGAGGGGCTGATCGTCCCTACCGCCTCGCGCATCGAGCGTGGATCCCGAGGTAGAGCGCGGTTGTTCGTTGCGTGGGGGCGCGGCGCAGGTCATGAATTCAGGACCTCTCAGGTCCGCAAATGACACCTCCGCCAATCGTTGAAGCCGAAGCCCTCCCCGTCTTGGTGGGCGCCCCCGACCCGGAGCGCTTCTGGGCGCTGGTCCGCGAATCGCTGGCCGGGTCGCGGCGCGATTTGACCGCGATGCCGCTCGGGCGGGCGATTTTGCTCCTGGCCGTGCCGATGGTGCTCGAGATGGTGATGGAGTCGGTGTTCGCGGTGGCCGATATCTTCTGGGTGTCGAAGCTGGGGGCCAACGCCGTGGCGGCGGTCGGACTGACCGAGACCTTGCTGTCGATCATCTATGCGGTGTCCATGGGGCTGGCCATGGGCGTGGGCGCCGTGGTGGCCCGGCGAACGGGCGCCAAGGACACCGACGGGGCAGGACGCGCCGCCGTGCAAGGCGTCCTGCTCGGTGCCGCCCTGGCCATCGTGGTTGGGGTCGCTGGCGGCATCGCGGCCCCGCGTCTGCTTGCCTTGCTGGGAGCGTCTCCGGCGGTGCTGTCCACCGGGACAGGCTTTGCGCGCATCATGCTCGGGGGCAGCGTGACCATCGTGCTGCTGTTCATGATCAATGCCGCTTTCCGCGGTGCCGGCGATGCCTCGACCACCTTGCGCACCCTGTGGCTGGCCAATGGGATCAACATCCTGCTCGGTCCGGTGTTGGTTTTCGGTCTGGGGCCCGCACCCCGGCTGGGGGTGAATGGGGCCGCGCTGGCCACGAACATCGGCCGCGGCGTCGGCGTCTTGTACCAAGTCTGGATGCTCAGCCGCGGCGGCGGCCGCCTGGTCATTCGCCGGGCGCACCTCACCCTCGACGGTGAAAGCCTGCGAACGATCCTGCGTATCGCTCGCAGCGGTGTGGTGCAAATGCTGATCGGCATGGCCAGTTGGATTGGGCTGGTGCGCATCCTGGCCGCCTTCGGCAGTTCGGCTCTGGCCGGCTACACCATCGCCATGCGAGTCGTGATGTTCATGCTGCTGCCCTCGTGGGGACTGGGCAACGCCGCCGCCACCTTGGTGGGGCAGAACCTGGGCGCAGGCAATCCCACGCGCGCCGAGCAAGCCGTGTGGCGCGCGGCCCTCTACAACTGCATCTTTCTGGGCACGATTGGACTCGGCCTGGTTCCTCTCGGCCCGTGGGTGGTTCGCCTGTTCACCTCGGATGCCGAGGTTGTCTTGCAGGGCGGTCGCTGCCTGCGCATCGTCGCCGCGGGTTTTGCGTTCTACGCCTACGGCATGGTGGTGTCGCAGGCCTTCAACGGCGCCGGCGACACGCGCACACCGACCTGGATCAACCTCGGCTGCTTCTGGCTGGGCGAGCTTCCCGTCGCTCTACTTCTGTCACGCACCTTCGGCCTGGGCTCGTCGGGCGCCTACATCGCCATCACGCTGGCCTTCTCGTCCCTGGCCGTGGTCTCCGTCGTCCTCTTTCGCCGCGGTCGCTGGAAGACGATTCGAGTCTAGCCTTCGTCTCGCTTCGCAGCACGCGGTCTTCGCATTGGCGCGCCCTCGAGCGCCGAGCTATCCCTTGCGCCGATGTCGTCTGCAGCACCCACGTCCGCCAAGCTGACCAACTACCAGCGCTTCGTCGTCGCCCTCCTCGGCTTCCTGCTGTTCACGGTCATTCTCGACTTTACGATTCTCGCGCCTCTCGGGGCGATCTTGCTCAAGCGCCTGGGCGTGGGCACCGCCGAATTCGGGCGCGTGGTCTCCGTGTACGCGTTTGCTGCAAGCGTGTCGGGCCTGCTTACCGCCGGCTTTGCCGACAAGCTCGACCGCAAGAAGATGCTGACCTTCTTCTACGCGGGCTTTCTCGGCGGGACGCTCCTGTGCGGGCTCGCGCCGAGCTACCGATTCCTTCTGGTCGCCCGCATCATCACCGGGGTTTTCGGCGGCGTGATCGGATCCATCTCTTTCGCCATCGTCACCGATTTGTTTTCGCCACAATTGCGCGGCCGGGTGATGGGCGTCTTGCAGACCGCGTTTTCAGCCAGCCAGGTCGTCGGCATTCCCGCCGGTCTCTACCTGGCCGAGCACTTCGACTGGCACGCGCCATTCTACGCCATCGTCATCGTCGGCGTCGTCGCCGGCGGGATCATGGTCCTTCGCCTCCGCCCTATCGACGCGCACATCGCCGCCAACCGGGATCGCCATCCGGTGCGGCATCTCGTGACCACAGCGACGCGGCCGCGCTACTTGGCGGGATTCGCCGCGACCATTCTGCTGGCCACGGGCGGCTTCATGATGGCTCCCTTCGGAAGCGCCTTCGCCGTAAACAACCTGGGAGTGCCGATGAAGCACCTACCCGCGCTGTACATGGCGACCGGGATCAGCACCATCCTCGCGGGACCGCTGTTCGGGTGGCTGGCCGATCGCGTAGGCAAGTATCCCGTGTTCATCGGTGGCTCGCTCGTCGGGATGATCGTCGTGCTGACGTACACGCGGCTCGGGCTTTCGCCTTTGTGGCTCGTGCTGGCGTTCAGCATGATTCTGTTCGCCTCGATTTCGGCACGCATGGCCTCCAGTTCGGCGATGGTGTCGCAGGTTCCCGAGATGCAAGATCGCGGCGCGTACATGGCCATCTCCGCATCGCTGCAGCAGCTCTCGGGCGGCGTCGCCTCGGCGCTTGCAGGCGCCATCGTCGTGCAGTCGGCATCGGGCAAGCTGGAGCGCTATCCGATTCTCGGCATCTGCGTGGCATCGAGCATGTTCATCACGATCCTTCTGATGGGCAACGTGAACCGCATCGTGCGCAAGCCGCCGGTGACGGTGCTAGGGTCTCTCGATGGCAGCGACCAAACCCGTAAAACGTTGTGACTGGGCAACGAACGAGCCGCTCTACTTTCGTTACCACGACGAAGAGTGGGGGGTGCCTGTCGTAGACGACAAGACGCTCTTCGAGTTCTTGCTCCTCGAGGGCGCGCAAGCCGGCCTCAGTTGGCTAACCATCTTGCGCAAGCGCGAGAACTACCGGCGCGCCTTTGCCGGGTTCGACCCGCGTAAAGTGGCCCGGTTCGACGCCAAGAAAATCGAACGACTGCTGCAGGATCCGGGCATCGTTCGCAATCGCGCCAAGCTGGCCTCGTCGGTCAACAATGCGCGCGCCTTCCTTGCCGTGCAGGAAGAATTCGGCTCTTTCGCCGCCTATCAATGGCGCTTCGTCGACGGTCGCCCGGTGCAGAACCGTTTCTCCAGCCTGAAAGGGATCCCAGCCCGCAGTGAAATCTCGGATGCCTTCAGCAAAGACCTGCGCGCCCGCGGCTTCAACTTCGTCGGCTCGACTATCATCTACGCCCACATGCAAGCCGTCGGCATGGTCAACGACCACCTCGTGACCTGCCATCGCAACAAGCTGCTTGCGCGGCTGGCGAAGAGTTTTCGCATCTGAGCGTTTTGCCGAAATGCCGGCGGTCGTGCGGCAAGGGTCGACGGCCTAGGCAACCGCACGACCGCGTGCGCGTGCTAGCCTCGGAGGATGCTCAAACCCGCAACGCCCGCGTTGCTCGATCGCCTGAAGGCCGTCGTCGGCCCGACCGGCTTTTCCACCGATCCCGACGAGATGGCGCCGCATCTGACGGAATGGCGCAATCGCTTCGTGGGCAAAACGCCACTCCTGCTCAAGCCAGCGCGCACCGATGAGGTCGCGGCCATCGTTCGGCTGTGCGCCGAGGAAGAGGTTGGCATTGTCGCGCAGGGTGGAAACACCGGGCTCGTCGGTGGGCAAATACCGCGGACCGAAGGTTGCGACCTGCTCGTCAGCATGAGCCGCATGAACAAGATTCGCCGGGTCGACGCCGTGGACAACACGATGGTCGTGGAAGCGGGTTGCACGCTGGCGGTCGCGCAAGACGCTGCCGCCGACGTGGATCGCTTGCTGCCCCTGAGCCTGGCCGCCGAAGGCACCAGTCAAGTGGGCGGCAATTTGTCGACCAACGCTGGCGGCATCCACGTGCTTCGCTACGGAAACGCCCGCGACGCCGTGCTCGGCTTGGAAGTCGTCACACCCGACGGCGCGGTCTGGAACGGGCTGCGCGCGCTTCGCAAAGACAACACGGGATACGACCTCAAGCATCTCTTCATTGGCGCCGAGGGAACCCTCGGCATCATCACCGCGGCGGTGCTCAAGCTGCATCCGCGACCGCGCCAGATTCAAACCATGATGGCCAGCACGTCCGATCCGGACAA
>CAZTTW010000310.1:0-5938 GCA_964616265.1 uncultured Myxococcales bacterium
TACGATCCAGGCTGGGCGAATCTGACTGTGTCAGGCGGCATGCCTTCCCAACTCGCGTGGCGCAGCGGCGTTTCCAAATGGTGCATCTTCGACCACGGCACCCAAGCCGACGCCTCGTACGGCATCATGGGCATCGTCGACTACTTCCGCATTCCAAAGCGATCCTACCACTGGTACCGCAACGCCTATGCGAAGGTGGCGCAGCCGACCTGGCCGACCGCGGGCACGGCGGCCGGGCTCAAGCTCACGTCCAGCACGACGACTCTCTCGGCGGTGGACGGCACGCAGGACGCGTGGCTGCTAGTCACCGTCGTGGATGCGAGTGGCAAGGCGATCAACAACAACGTTCCGGTCACCCTCACGATCACCTCCGGACCGGGCGAGTTCCCGACCGGACCCACCATCACGTTCACTCCGCCGGGCAGCGGCGCCGCGTCCGACATCGCGATCCTCGACGGCCAGGCGGCGATTGACTTCCGAACGTATTACTCCGGCACGTCGGTCATCGAGGCCAGCTCGCCGGGCCTCACCAGCTCCAGCGTCACCATCACCTCGCAGGGCAGCCCGGTATGGGTGGAGGGAACGACACCCAAAGTCGCGCCCCGCCCCTACAGCCGTTAGGACTCAGCCGGCGATCTTATCGACATCTTCGCGCCTTCGCGGGGCTCGTCGCCGCGAAGGCCGCTGGCATTGTCATGGTCGCGAGCGGCATCCCCGGACAACGCACTCGCGATGGCTTGAGGTCTGTCTGCTGAGCCTAGCCTTTCGGTCCACGCAAGCCGCGGTCGCCGATCTTGCAGCGGCCCGCGTTGCGCGTATTTTCGCGTAAGGTTCTCATCCTTCGCACGATCAATGGGATGGGTACTTCGCAATGAAACCGCGTCTGGCTATCGCTTCTGGTACGTCCGGGCCATCCGCACAAGGTGCGGATTCCACGGACGCGATGTATGGCCAACACGTGGCGAAGGTGAAGCGCTGGGCGCGGCGCCTGGCGGGGCCGTCCGCTGATCTCGAGGATTTGGTCCACGACATTTTCCTCATCGCGCTCCGCAAGGGCTTCCAGTTTCGAGGCGAGGCTACCGTCGACACCTGGCTCTTCGGCATCGCCCAGCGGGTGGTGTGGACCAAACGACGCAAGAGTGGGCTTCGCCAATGGTTGTTCGGACAGAACCAGACCATGCTGGTGCCGCCCGAGCCGCGCACGCCTCAGCACGAGCTCGAACGGCGTGAGCAGAGCGCGCGGCTGTACCAGGCCCTCGATCGGCTGCCCGACGTCTATCGGACCGCGCTGATTCTCTACGAGCTCGAAGAGCTGCCCGGCGAAGAAGTGGCGCGGCTGACGGGCGTGCCGCTCGGCACCGTGTGGGTGCGACTCCATCGGGGTCGCGAACGGCTGATGCAAATCCTTTCGCGAGGAGAACAGTCATGAGCAAGCGTGTGGCCAATCCCACGCGCCTTTCTCGTCTGCCCGAAACCGAGGACCCGCTCGGCATCGGGCGTATGTTTCGCGCCACACGCGAGCTTCCAGACGAAGAGCTACCAAGGCTGTGGTGGCGGCTGCGCACGACACAACGGATGCGCGCCGTGCGGCCTCGGCTTTTTCTGAAAGTCGCCCTCGTGCTCGGTGTCGTCTTCTGCCTGGGCGGCGTCGTGGGCGCGGTAGTTCCACCATTTTGGGCCAGGAAGGAACCGGTCGTCGTCGGCCCAACGCCAGCCGTGGCACCGACCGGGCGCCGGCAAAAGCCGCGGCCGGCCACCGTTTTTCCAGCCACGCCCGCGCTGCCCGAGATCGGCGCCGACGAGTCCTCCTCCGTGGCCCCAGCACCCAGACCCGTCACCGACGAGCCGAAGCCTGCCGCCGCACCAGCGAAACATCGCACCGCCGTCCGTGTGGCCATCGTGAAGGAGCCCACTCCGCCGCCCGTACCCGCCCCCGAAATAGCACCGCAGCCCGCGGAGCCTGCACAGCCATCTCGCATCGCCAGCGAGCAGGCGCTGCTCGGCCAGGCCATGAAGACGTTGCGCGATGGCCACGATGCCCGGACCTCACTTGCATTGCTCGCGCAGCACGCGGAACAATTCCCCGACGGCGCGCTGGCCTCCGAGGCAACCATGCTGCGCATCGAGGCTCTGCTCGCCCTCGGACTGAAGGACGAAGCGCTATCGGCCTTGGACAAGGTTCCACTCGCTTCGCTGCCCAACCGCGACCAGCAACGGGTCGTGCGCGGCGAGCTGCGCGCCGCCAAGGGCCGCTGGCGAGAGGCAGAGCAAGACTTCGATGAGGCGTTGCGGGACCGAAATTTGCCTGTGACGAGCGCCAGAGCTCGCACTATCCAAGAGCGCGCGCTGTGGGGGCGCGCCTCCGCGCGCAGCCGACTTGGTGACCAGCATGGCGCCCGAGCCGACCTCGACCTGTACTTGCGACGTTTCCCCGACGGGCGGTTTGCCAGCACCGCCGCCGCGCTCTTGAAAGGCGTGCCATGAATCTACGCTGTCTCTCTGCGGGCATGGTTGCCATAACCTCGGCGTTTGCCAGCTTTGCGCACGCGCAGCCGATGGTGGCGGTGCTAGGCGATGCCAACTGTCCGAGCGTGGACATGATCCGCGCTGCTTTTCCAGCAGCGCGGCCCGTAGGTGATTTGTCGGCACAGAAAGTAACCGTCGAGGTCGTGGACGACCGGCTCTCGTTGATCTTGGGCGAGGCTCCGGCCGTGCGACGAGAAATCCCGGCCGACAAAGACTGCTCGGTTCGCGCCGAGAGCGTGGCCGTGGTCATCGCCGCCTGGTCCGGCGAGCTCGGAGCCCGCCCCACCGATTCACCCGTGTTGACGGTGGCCAGCCCCGCGCCGCTGCTGATCCCAGCGAAGAAGCCAAGCCACATCATCGAGCTAGAGGGATCGGCTTTCTATTCCCCCCTGTGGGGGCATGCGCCGGGCGCTTCCCTGGGTGTCAGTCGCACTCCACTCGGTGGTGGCATCGGTGTCCGCGGGTTCGGCGCCTACCAGTCGGCACGCGACGTGGCTCTCGAGGGCGGAACGAACCAGGTTCTGCGCTTCCTCGTCGGCGCCGCGCTGACGTACCAGGTTCAGCGCACGCACGTCTTTGCCTCGGGCGATATCGGGCTGGTCGGGACCTTCACGCGCGCGCAGGGCACCGGATACGAGCCCAACCAAGCAGCCTCGACGACGAATTTCGGTGGCCTCGCCGACCTCCGAGGCGGCCTTCGTCTTGGGCGATTCAGTCTTTGGGCCAATGCGCGAGGGTTGCGCCTGGTCCATGCGGAAACTGTGAAGGTCCAGTCGAGCAGCCCGGGTGTCGCCGACAGGGCCACGCTGAACACGTGGGATTTACAGGTCGGCATGGGACTTGGTGTTCGCTTCGAATAAATCGGAAAGCTCCCAACCCTTCGAGGAACAAACCCAGCATGAGAGCCCAACACTCTTTTACCAGCGAGCTCGTGATTTGCCTGATGGGCCTTGTCGTTGGCTGTGGTGGAACCATAAACACCGGCACGGCCAAGAAACCGGTCAACAACAAGCCGGCCGCCGATGGCACCTGCCCGATCGGACAAACCCTGTGCGGCGTCGGCGTCTTCGCCATCTGCGTGGATCTGCAAGACGACCCCAATCACTGTGGCACCTGCGACCGGGCGTGCTCGCCCGGGATCGCCTGCCAAACGGGAATCTGCCAGTAGACCGTGTGCACCGGCACGACGATCCCGTTCTCCGGCCAGCCGACGACGGGGACCCCCACTACTGGCTTCGTGCCGTACACGCCTGGGTACACGCCTGCCACCCAGATCCTTGCAGACGTGAATGGCGACGGTCGACTGGACCGCATCGAATGGCTCGCTGCCCCCTACGCGTGCCAAGATTGCAGTGCGACCCTCAGCGAGTTTCGCGTTTCATTGGGCCAGCCTGGTGGAACCTTCGCACCTCCCGACACTTACAACGCGAGCGCTACCATCAGCGGAATCTTCACCACCGACGCGAACGGCGACGGACTGGCCGACCTCTACGTCCTCTCATCAACCTACGTGACTGATCAGAATTCGCGATACTACGCGGAGCTGTGGCTCGGCCAGAAAGATGGTCACCTCCGGCGGTCCGATACCGCCGTTGACGGTGCCAACGCGTCTTTCAGCTACTTCTCCGAAACCGCGATTGGCGACCTTTCCGGTGATGGCTGGCCCGACCTGGTCATGGCGGCTCCCTTCACCGACTTCGACTCTCCTCCCAAGATCAGCGTGTATTTGTCGGACAGCACAGGCGCGCTCCACTTGTCGCAGACCTTCGTCGAGTGGTCCGTTCAAACCTTCATCAGAGATTGGAACAGAGACGGAAGTCCCGATCTCGAGCTGCTGTCGAGCACGATGGAGATTCTCTTCAATCGAGGCGACGGCACGTTCGAGCCGCCTCTAGACTGCGCTCTTACGGTGGGAAACGGGGGGTGGGGAGAACGGGATGTTGTGGTCGAGGACTTCAACCGTGACGGCTGGATGGATCTAGCGTTAGGAGACCTGGACGGCCGCGTCGACGTCATGCTCGGCCTCGGCGGGTGCGGATTCGCCCCCATCAGCCACTATGACGTTCCTGGAAGTGTCGGTGGAAACTGGTTCCTTCGAGCCGCGGACATGAATGGTGATGGAATCCTCGACCTCGTCAGCGTCCGCGCGGTCGAGGGTGCTGACCCGAATGCTCCGAACAGTCCCACCGTGACTACGGACAACCTTCTCGCCGTGCTCCTGGGTAACCCCGACGGAACGTTCCGTTCACCAGACGCGGGGATCTCGCTCGGGCCAAACCAGATTTCGGACGTAGCCATCGGAGAGGTCAGCGGGGATCAGCGTCCCGACATCATTGTCTCGAGCGCGAGCGGCCAGACCGGCCAGACCAGCACATGGGAGAACACCTGCCAATGACAGCGAGGTATGGATACGCGACCTGGGTGCTCGCCATCGCCCTTCTGGCGGAAGGCGGCTGCGATTCAAGAACTCTTGTGGTGCGCTCCGACGCTGCGACTAAACACGACGGCTCGACGAACATGGCTGTGGCGCCCATCTCGCAGCCAGCGCTTGACGGTGGCGGCGGCCAGTGCCCGGACGGCTACGCCCCGTGCGGAAAAGGCGACGGGCTTCGCTGTTACGATCTCAGTCGGTTGCAGGATCACTGCGGTGCCTGCGGGAACACGTGCGCGTCGGGGATCGGTTGCCAGGCCGGGACCTGCCAACAGAACGGCTGCAACGGAGCCCTGAGCTTCAAAACCCTGGTATTCGGTTCGACCGGCGTCGTCACTGCGCTGGGCGATTTCGACGGTGACGGCATCTTGGACCTGGTTGGCGCGTCCGACTACGCCAGTCCAATGAGTCTGCTATGGGGCACAGGCAACGGGACTTTCGTCACCGGTCCAGTCATCGAACAGCTGCCGGACTCACCAGACTCGAGCGTATACCCATTCCCAGCCATGTATGGGTGGTATAAGTGGCAAGCGCTCGCAGCGGATCTGGACGGGGACGGCCTGCAGGACCTCGTTAGCATCGGCGAATCCGTCGTCAAGGTACGCTTGGGATCGGGAAATCGCGAAAGCCCCTTTGGCGAGGCCACGAGCTATCCGACGGCCGGCAGTTATCTGTCTGGCTTGTTGCTGGCTGATTTCGATGCCGACGGCATGCTCGATCTCGTGGTGAGCTCGAGCAAGGGTCTTGAGTACTGGCGCGGTCAAGGTAGCGGTCGTTTCGGACAGCATGGAACCCTCGATTCATCGGGCATGGGCACGTCTCTGAAACAGCCGGGCATTGCACAGGTATTCGACTGGAATGGCGATGGTGCGCTCGATCTCGTGTACTCCGATTTCGGATACGGTGGGGAAGGGTATCTGGAGCTCGGCGCTGGCGGAAACCTGCTCTTTGTTCTTTGGTTTTGCGTGGTCGTCGTTGCCA
>CAZTTW010000311.1:0-5932 GCA_964616265.1 uncultured Myxococcales bacterium
CGCCTCGGCCGGCAGGTAACGCACGCCTTCGCGGAGCGTGCGAACGTCGTCGACGCCGGTGTTGGACGCTCCGTCGATCTCCAGGACGTCGACCGATTGCCCGCTCGCGATACTCTTGCACATCGAGCACGTGCCGCACGGATCGGCTGTGGGTCCTTTTTCGCAGCACAGGGCTTTGGCGAGAATGCGGGCGGCGCTGGTTTTTCCGATGCCGCGCGCTCCGGTGAAGAGAAACGCATGATGGACGCGTTCGAGCGCAATGGCGTTGGTCAGCGTGCGGGCGACGTGCTCCTGACCTGCCAGGTCGGCAAAACGCTGGGGACGATACTTACGAGCAAGGACCAGGTACGACACCTTGGCATCATGGGGAACCCGCTTGGGGTCGTCAAGGCAAAGACGAGCGTGTTTGGTCCACTTAAGTTCCGCGCAATTCCCGCCGCAATACTTACTTACTCTCCATGCTAGGGAAATTTTTGAAGTCGCGACCGCCTGCAGCGCTGCTGCCAGCAAAAGAGGAAAAACAGGCAAGAGAGGCAAGAGGAGATCGACGATGAAGCCCATGCCGAAGGCCGAGCGGTTGGCCGCTCTGGTTTCCAACGTTACCGAAACGATGCTCGGAATTTCCTTTGCTCCGGCCGGAGAAGTCAGCGCGCATCCGGCGCTCACGTGGCTAACGGCCATCATGCTGGTCGATGGGCCAAGGCCCGTCAGCGTGGGGCTCTCGTCCGACGAGAGCGGCTGCGCCAAGCTTGCGGCAGCGATGTTCGGTTGCAAGCCCGACGGCGTCGACGTCGGCATGGTGAACGACGCGCTTCGCGAGTTGGTCAACATGACGGCCGGACTGCTCAAGCGCGAAATGGCGCTTGATCAGGCTCTCTCGGTGCCGGTCATTGTCGACGACAGAGAAGCTCTAACCGAGATCTCCCGCCAACATCCCGCGCTCGTGCTCATGGCTCGCGAGGTCGGGATCGCGCTGTGGGCGTGCGACGGACACCTCAAATGGAATGTGAAGGCCGCTTAGGGAGACTCGAAGGGATGTTGCCAAAAGACAAGGAGTAGTCATATGCCTCGTATTCTTACTGTGGATGATAGCCGGCCCATTCGAATGATCGTATCGAAGGCGCTGGTCGAGATGGGGTTCGAGGTCGGCGAG
This sequence comes from uncultured Myxococcales bacterium, assembly GCA_964616265.1. Taxonomy (GTDB): domain Bacteria; phylum Myxococcota_A; class Polyangia; order Fen-1088; family Fen-1088; genus Fen-1118. The sequence goes on from CAZTTW010000311.1 coordinate 1,154, forward strand.
GCCGAGGACGGAAACGACGGTCTCAAGAAGCTCAAGGAAGGCGCCTACGATTTGGTGGTTTTGGACATCACCATGCCCAACCTCGACGGGCCGGGCATGCTGGCCAAGATGCGCGAAGGCGGCGACAAGACGCCCGTGCTGATGCTGACGTCCGAGTCGAAGACATCGATCGTGGCAGCGCTGATGAAGCTCGGGATCCAGGACTTTGTGCTCAAGCCGTTCAAGGGCGACGAGCTCAAGGCCAAGGTTCTCAAGGCGCTAAAGCTTTCCGCGCCGCCCAGTGCTCAGGCCCAGGTCAGCGCCGCGGCCGACGCCGGCGATGGCAAAGTCGTCGTCCTGGTCATCGACGACATGGAGAACGTGCACAAGAAGCTGCGTTCGATGGTGCCGGGAGCCGTGGAGATGGAAGTCACGCTGACGGCGCAGGACGGCCTCAACGTCTGCCGCGGCAAGAAATTCAAAGCCATTCTCGTCGATGCCGAAATTCAGGCCGGCGGTCCCGCGCCGCTGATCAAGCAGTTGCGGCTGCTGCAACCGGGAGCGGGTGTCTGGGGCATGGCTCTGCGAAGCGCGAACAACGTCGCAAAGGAAATGCGCGACTTTGGCTTCGACGACGTTTTGCTGAAGCCGTTCACGCAGGATTCGATCGACGCATTCGTCGAGATGTACGCGGCCAAGAACGAAACGACCTACGTCGCCACGGAGGACCTGATTCAAATCACGGCGTTCACCGGAAAAGAGGATCGACTGGAGCGCTACTTCGCCAAGCTGGCGGCCGACGTGAAGGGGGTCGTGAATAAACTCGGCGAAGCCTGCTTCGAAAGCGCGGTGCTAGACGCTACGCAGTTGACATTGGTTCAGCCGTCGCGCGTGGCGCAGTTCCTGGTCGACACGTTCAAAGCCGCGACTGACCTTGGCATTTCGCTCAAGGTGGTCGCCTCGCCCGAGTTGCCCAAGGCCATGCGCGGCTTTCAGGAAACCAAGGATCTGCACTGCTTCAACTCCGTGGATGAGGCGCGCTCGCGTGCGGCCTAGGGCGCGGCGAGGTTGACCATGAGTCAATTCTCCCTCGACCGTCAGGGTTCCAAGGTCACGGTGAGGATGGGCGCCGAGTTGACCGCGTCCGTGGTCCCGGAGTTGCGCGATCTCCTGTGTGCGATTCAAGAGGACGGTGTCCAGGAGCTCACGCTCGACTTTGCCGGCACGACGGTGCTGGATGCCGCGGGGCTTTCGTTGCTCCTCGCCGCGCGAAACAGCTTTCAAGCAGAGCAGGCGTTCAAGCTGGCGGCCGTGCAACCGCCGGTCTTCTCCCTCCTCGAGACGCTGAGGCTCGATCGCAGGCTCAACGCACAGACGGGGTAAAGAGCCGTGGGACAGATGGATGATGACATTCTGAAAGAGTTCATTGCAGAGGCGCGCGAGCACCTCGCCACGATCGAGACCGATCTTCTGGCCATCGAAGATTCAGGGGCAGAGATCGACGAGGAGAGAGTCAACAAGGTCTTTCGTGCCGCGCATTCGATCAAAGGCGCCAGTGGCTTCTTTGGCCTCGAGAGGATCAAAGAGCTCGCCCACAAGGCCGAGACGGTCCTCGACCTCATTCGTTCGCGCAAACTGACGCCGAATGCTGAGATCACGAACCTGCTCTTGGGCGCCTTCGACAAATTACGAGAGATGATCAACGATCCCTCTCGGAGCGAGACGACGGATACGCAGTCGTTTCTTGCCGGCCTCATCGACTTGGCCCAGTCTGTGCAACCTGCCATTCGACCGGTCCAAGTCGGCACTGCGCTTAGCCTCACCGGCACCGAATTTCCGATCGTCATGATCGACAGCACGCCGTCGTCGCCCGTGCCGTCGTCGCCTTCGGCGCCGCAGCCGCCTTCGGCGCCGCAGCCGCCTTCGGCGCGGGAGGGTCGCTACGTCTACCAGGTTCAGCTCGACCTCTTGAGCGACGCCGAACACAACAAGCGCAGTCTCGCCGATTTCGTGCGCGACATTTGCGCCACCGGTCGGATTCTCGATTGCGCCGTCGATGTGGAGTGCGCCGGCTCGCTGGATGCGCCTGGTGCCAGCCGTTTGCCTTGTCAGCTGACGTTGGCGACCCAGACGCCGATCGAGCCGTCTGGCCCGCCGTTTTTCGTGGGCGCCGATCAGGTGTGCCTGCTCGGCGAGGCGCCGCCGACGAACGTCCAGGCGCCTGAACCTGAAGACCGGAGCGAACCGGTCTTGTCGCCTTCGCCTCCACCGCCTCCGGCCCCGCCGCGCCCTGCGCCCGTCGAAGCCAAGCCAGGCAAGCCGAGCAAGGCCATCACGCAGACTTCCCCCATCGTCGCGTCCGCCGCCAAGGACAAAGAGAAGGATAGAGAATCCACCGGGACCGCCAACGAGGGCACGTTGCGAGTCAGCGTCGAGCTGCTCGAGTCTCTGATGAATCTGGCGGGTGAGCTAGTCTTGAGCCGCAACCAACTGCGCGCCGTCCTCAACCAATCCAAGTTGCGTGGCGTGCAGGCGAGCTTCCAGCGCATCAATCTCGTCACCTCCGAGCTGCAAGACGCGATCATGCAGACGCGTATGCAACCCATCGGGAACGTCTTCGGCAAATTTCCGCGCGTCGTACGTGACATGGCTCGCGCGCTCCGCAAGGACATCCAGCTCGACATTCGCGGCAAGGACGTCGGGCTCGACAAGAGCCTCATCGAGGGACTCTCCGATCCGCTCGTGCACATGGTTCGCAATGCGGCCGATCACGGCATCGAGAGCGTCGAGGATCGTCTACGAGCGGGCAAGCGCGCCACGGGCACCTTGCGCATCGAGGCTCGGCACGAGGCTGGCCAGGTCGTTCTCGAGATTGCAGACGACGGCAAAGGGCTCGATCCCGACAAGATCGGGGCCGCCGCCGTCGCGCGTGGACTGCTGTCGCCTGAAGCCGTGCAGGCGATGTCGGATCAGGAAAAGATGCACCTCATCTTTTTGCCCGGTCTTTCTACCGCGGAGAAGGTGACCGACGTTTCTGGCCGCGGCGTCGGCATGGACGTCGTCAAGACCAACCTGGCGCGCCTGGGTGGCAAGATCGATATCGAGTCCGAGATCGGGCAGGGCACGCTCTTTCGCATCAAGCTGCCGCTAACCTTGGCCATCATCCCGTCGCTCGTGGTCAGCGTGAACGACTAGCGCTTCGCCATTACACAGATCAGCGTGGTCGAGCTCTTGCGCATCCGCGCGAACAAGGTTCGCGAGCGCATCGAGGTGATCGGCGACGCGGAAGTCCTCCTGCTTCGCGACGAGCTGATTCCGATCGTTCGCTTTGCCGACATTTTGGGGATCCAGCGTACGCGCACGATCGCGGAAACCGGCGCCGTCGTGGTCGATCGCCGAGAAAATCTGGCCGATCGACGCGCACCCTCTCGTGTTGCCGTGGCCGAGGCGAACGGCGAGGTTCGCGAACAGCGCAGCGGGAGCGATCGCCGGAGAAGCGCCGACAGCGACCTTGAAATCGTGGTGGTCAATACCGGCGCCACCAAGTACGGACTGGTCGTGGATCACTTCCACACCGGCGAGGAAATCGTCGTCAAGCCGCTTGGACGGCATCTCAAGGGGCTTCCCGAATATGCAGGGGCCACCATCATGGGCGACGGCACGGTGGCGCTGATCGTGGACGCCGCGGGATTGGCCGCCAAAGCCCAGCTGTCGAACGTCGCAGCGGCGGCACGCGAATCCGAGGTGGATAGCGTTTCCCAACACGTGGTCGAGAATCGGTCGTACTTGCTCTTCTACAACGCTCGCCAAGAGTTGTGCGCGACGCCGCTCGATAGCGTCGTGCGCGTCGAAAAAGCGAGTCGCAAGCAAGTCGAGACCATCGGCGGCAAGCGCACCATGCAGTACCGTGGAACGTTCTTGCCGCTGGTCACGTTAGCCGACGTGGCGCACGTCGGTGCCATCGAAGAGGATCAGGACATCGCAGTCATCGTCGCGCGGGTCGGCGATCGCGAAATCGGGCTCATTGCCGCCATGCCTGTCGACGTGATCGAAACGCGGGCGACCATCGATACGGTCACGCACCGGCAGACGGGCATCGCCGGTTCGACCATCATGCGCGACACCACGGTGCTGATGGCGGACATCTTCGAAATCGCGCAGACCATGTTCCCCGAATGGAATCTTCAGCGTGCGGTGGCGACGTCGGAAGCGCACTCCGCCTGCCAGCTCATTCTGGCCGAGGACTCCGATTTCTTTCGTGCCCAGGTGAAGCGCTATCTCGAATCCGATGGTTTTGCAGTCATCGATGCCGAGGATGGAGAAGCGGCTTGGAAGCTTCTGCAGGACCATGGCGAGGCAATTCAAGGCGTGGTCACCGACGTGGAAATGCCGAATCTGACCGGTCTTGGTCTCGCCGCTCGCATTCGCCAGGACCAACGTTTCGCGCACCTGCCGATCCTCGCGCTGACCAGCTTGGCGAGCGAAGAGGACGTGGCCAAAGGCAAGGCGGCCGGTGTCGACGACTACCAGGTCAAATTGGACCGAGACAATTTGCTGACGGCTCTGCGCAGCCTGCTGGCAGCGCGCGGAATTGCGCTGCCGGCTGGGCGAGAGGCTGAACAGTTACAGAACAGCGCGGGATAGTCGATGTCGACGGAAGGAAGCGAAGATCAATGAGTGCAATGGCGAACATGCGGATTGGCAAGCGGCTGACGCTGGCATTTGGTGTCCTGACGGTTCTCATCGTCTCGATGGGGGGTGTCGGGGTTTGGTCGCAAAACGGGATCAGCGAGATCGACG
>CAZTTW010000312.1:0-5924 GCA_964616265.1 uncultured Myxococcales bacterium
GACCCCATCCCGCTTTTGCCCGCTTTGAAGTAGAACGGGCCATGCTCAAAAGCGGCTCCTCCTCCATCGACTTTCGTAGCTTGATTCGCGACGTCCCCGACTTCCCCAAGCCAGGGATCCTTTTCCGCGACATCACGCCGCTGCTGGGCAATGGCCCTGCGTTTCGCGCCTGCATCACGCAGATGTGCGAGCGGCTGTCGCCGTACAAGCCGCAAATCATCTCGGGCATCGAATCGCGCGGCTTCATCTTCGGCGCGACCATGGCGGTCGAGATGGGCATCGGCTTCGTTCCCATCCGCAAGCCGCGCAAGCTGCCGTGGAAAACGCGCCAAGAAACCTACGCGCTGGAATACGGCACCGACGCCATCGAGATCCACGAGGACGCTCTTGCGGCCGGCACCCGCGTCGCTTTGGTCGACGATCTGCTGGCCACGGGCGGAACCTCGGGCGCGGCCATCAAGCTTTTGCAGAGCCTCGGCGGCAACGTCGTGGCGACGGAGTTCCTGATCGAACTCGCCTTCCTCGAGGGACGCAGGCGCCTCGGCACAGTCCCCGTCGAAGTGCTCATTACCTACTGATCCGAGTCATCGCCAAGGCGCGTTCGTAGCGCCGATTGACTTCGTCTTCCCTCAGTCTCCCACCAATCCGCCGCCCTGCGCTTTGAGGATGAAGGTGACCGGGCCGTCGTTGACCAGGTCGACTTCCATGTGAGCGCCGAAGCGTCCGGTCGCGACGGATACACCGGCCTCGACGAGTCGTGCGGCAAAGTATTCGTAGAGCGAGCTCGCGAGCGTTGGCTCCTCGGCACGCTCGAAGCCGGGCCGATTGCCCTTGCGGGTCGAGCCCGCCAGGGTGAACTGACTAACGACGAGGCAGCCACCGCCGACGTCCTTGATGGACAGGTCCATGGGCGTCCGACCGGGAAAGATGCGTAGGGCCACCAACTTCCGGACCAGCACGTCGGCGTCGGCACGGCTATCACCCCGCTCGACACCGAGCAGGACCATGAAGCCAAGGCCCACCTTGCCGACCACCTCCCCGTCAATTCGAACCTCGGCGCGCGACACGCGCTGGACGACGAGGATCATCGGTTTTGCCTCGCGGGCAGCCGTGAGTCGATCGCCATGTGCACCTTGTGACCCCGGCCTGATTCGAACAGGCGACCCCCGGTTTAGGAAACCGGTGCTCTATCCAACTGAGCTACGGGGCCAGACGTGCCCTTTAGATAGTCCGTTTCGCGGCGGAGATCCACCTTGGATCGCCGCTCACTCGGGCTTCAGCGGCTTTAGGCTGAGCGGACTCCGAGTGGCTTGCGTCGTCGGGCCATCTGCCGGTGGTAAGTCGATGGGCAAGTCCACAGGTCCTTCGGCCACATCCTCGGGCGGCAAATCGACGGGCAAAGAACCGTCCTCGGGGCCTAGGTCGACGCTCGCGGCAGACTCAAGCAAGATCTCGGCCTGCGCGAGCGGTGCGGGCGTCGAGAGCGGCTTTAGCAAAGTGGCCGCCCCGGCCGTCGTCGTACTCGGCGCCGCTCCCGACGGTCGCCGGGGCTTCTTCATGTACTCACTGGCGTCATCCACTTGCCGTTCGAGCGCTCGCGAGACGTATTCCTGGCGCCTCTCCCACACCAGGTTGATGGTCATGTCGTGCACCTTGGCTTTGACTACGTGGTAGGGACGGTCGACCGTCATTTCGCGGGCGCTCACGCGAATGACATGGAAGCCCTTGGCCACCTTCAGCGAGACGGTGCCGGCCTTGGGGGTGGTGACACCTCTGGCGCGATCGTCGTCGAGCCAGACGCGCGCCCCTTCGACGGGGCCCCGGTCATCGACGACCAAGATCTTGAACTCGGCTTCGGCCGCTTCCAACACGTGCGCGACGAAAGCCGTCTTGCGAGGCAGGACGTCGATCTCCTGGGGTGGCTCGTGCAGCAGCATGGTCTGCCGGCCGCGCGTGTAGATGCCGTACAGATGCACGTACCACTTCCCCCGCGGAATTCCCCGGAAAGTCGTGTTTTGCTGGACGTTCCATGCTTCGAAGCGACGCTTGCGCTCGCCCAGCCACTCCATTTTTTTGCGATAGAGCGCGATGTTTTCGATGGTCGGCGTGGTCGGCGAGCGCGAAACCAAGAGCGAAAACAGCTCGTCCTTGGCGTCCGCGTCCCACTGCACGCGAACCACGACGGTTCCTCGCCGCGAAAGCACCACGAGCCAGGCCAAGAAAGCGATGCCGACCAAGAAAGCCAGCCCAACAACCAGCGGGTTCAAGATCATGAGCCCGGTGGAGCGGCCAACCATCGCGGTCTCGACCCGTTCGATGCGCTGATGAGCGGTATCGTAGAAGACCAGCTCGAGCGTCGCCCACGGTGCCAGACTTGCCGGACGTACGCGATAGAACAACAGCGCGCTGGCGCCCAGTTCGGTCGCTAGGGTCACGAGGCCTTCGTCGGTCAAGCGCTCGGGCGGCAGGAGATCCGTTTCAATCTTTGGCGGAGTCGCCTTCAAGTCCCACGGCGCTCGCCTGAGCGCATCGAGCAGGCCTTCCCCAAGGCGGTGCGGTCGCACGAGGAACGGCCAGTAGAAAGGCTGACCGCTGCCCGGAAACGGCGCCACCTGGATGGACGAAAGCGCCGGATCGTAGAGCTCGTCGAAGCCCTGCAGAATGGTCTTCAGATTGCGCACCAGCGGGCTGGGCGGTCCCGTCGGCTTTTCGGGAAATTCCTCGGCTGCAATAGCCTGCGCTTCTTGTTGTCGACGACCAATCTGTTTCGAGAGATCGACAGATCCGGCGTCGGCGGCGAGGCGCGCACTCAGCGCGGCCATCTGCCCGGCACTCAGCTCGCGCAAGGCGATCATCGGCGTCGCTTGCCTTGCCAGTCCCGAGCCTGCTAGAGCTCGAGCGGCGAGCGTCGACGCCAGGCCCGGCTCGGAAGCCATGAGCTTCTCCGCCGCAGCTAACGCCGCAGCTTCGGTCTTGGCTCCGAAGCTGCCCGGCGCAGTGGCAGCAATCAGTGGCAAGACGGCACGCCACTCGCCGGCTGGCCTGCCCAAGAGCGCGGCCAATGCGCTGTCGCGCTGTTCGCTAGAGCCGCCGCTTTCCAGGACCAGCGCCAGGGTTGCCGCTGCCAATGCCGAAGCGTTGTGGGATCCGCGCAGCAGTGCCAGCTCGGCCTCCGCGGCCGCGAAATCCTTGCTCCCCACCAGCGCGCGAACCTTGACGGCACGCAGAGCCGCGTTCTTCGAGTCGGACGCCAGCCCGCCATCCGCGAGTGCAATCGCAGCGGACCACTCCGATTTCAGCAGTTTGGCCTGGCTGCGGGACAGGGCGCTCATGCCGGGATCGTCGGCCAGAATCGCGAGCGTATTTCCCGCTTCGGCGACCTTGGCGGCAACCGCCGCCGACGCAACTTCGGCCGCGCGGAAAGCCGCCACCGAATCGCCCGCCAGCGTGGCGGCATCGACCGCAAGAAACGGCCTCAGCTCGGCCAGGCCAACCTCGTTTATCTCCGCCGCTGCACTGGCGCTCGCAGCTGCAACGCGAGCCGAGAGCTTGCGCGCGAGATCGGCCACGTCGCCGGTCGCCGCCGCTGCGTGAATACGCAAGAGACGCTTGCCGCCGGGCCCGACCATCGTGCCACTCACGGCGGTTCCATTCGCCCCGACGTCGAGACGCCAGACGACGACTGCATCCGCCCCCATCCGCTCGATCAGCTTGGGCGCAAGCTCGGCGCTTACGGTCAGGCCGCGGCGCTCGCCTTTGGGGCCGAGCGCTTCGAGCGCCAAGGCGAGCTCGCGTCGCGGGACCACCCGCGTTTGCGCGGCTGCGAGGGAAGAGAGCGACGAACGAACCAGAAATGCCACCGCCCGGCCAAGCTCGTCATTTTCCGCTGCTGCGTCCGGATCCGGCAACACCAACGCCTGGGGCGCGGCTTCGGCCGCTGGCGATGCGAGCGCTATCGCCGCAGAGGCCAGCCAGACCAGGCAGAATGCCCGACCGACCTGAACTCCAGGATTGGCAGCATTGGCAATGATAGAGTGCCGGCCCATGCGACGTTCTCGGATCATCGACAGTTTCATTCTAACGGTTACGTCCGGTCTGTGCGTCGCCTCGTGCAACCGCAACCATCCGGTCGGGCCGCCCGATTCGTACGCGCTTTTCGTGGCGAAAGCGGCCAACCTCCGTCCCCTGCCGGTGGAGCGCGCCGATGTGAAGACGCCGGAAGTACAGCCTCTGCCTGGGCTGTTCGAAACGGGCTTCGCCTCGGAGATGCTACGAACCGTGTATCTTGCAGGACAATACCTGCGCGACGCCACCATTGACGGCCAGCGCTTCTCGGAGCAAGCGCGAGCCAATGCCAGCTTTCCGGTCTGCTTGGTGATTGGGGCGGACGTCATGCCGTACGGTCGCGGACTCTCGTTCAAGGGGACGTTCGGCGGATCCGTGGAGAAGCCGGATCTTCCCTGGATTGGCTTGCCCGCGGAGCTCGGACGCGACAAAGCCGTGGTGCAAACGGTGACGGCGCATTTGGCGACCTACGCCGCACACTTGATTGCCACCGGCGGCTTACTCGACGCCGCTTCGCCGCCACCTGACGTGCTCATCGATGGCTACCGCATGGCCATGGAAGTCGTGGCGCGAGAATGGCGTTTCTTTTCCGGACCGGCTGGCGTGATCCAAACCGACGAAGGCACGCCCGAGCAGCGCGCGCTGTTCGGCAACGTCCGCGACAACCGCTTCGTCGTCGACGAAACCGGCGGCGGCTTGCGTGGCCCGCGCCAGCTTCTGGAATCGGGTGGCGTGGCGGCAACCGTTCTTTACCGAATGGCCCAGTCGCGCGCCATCGGCCCGCGCGTCGCGCCCGAGGCATTCTATGCACCGTACGCAGCCAACCGCATGCCGACGGGGGTGAGCCCGGCAGCCATTTTGGGTACGTTCCGAAATTTTCAAGCGAAGCTGCTCGGCGTCTGGGCTACGGCCGTCTTTCGCGGCCGAGCTCCCAAGGACATCGTGGATCTCGTGGAAGCCTACGCGGCCACGTTTCCGGCCGAGCAGGCGGAGGTCATTCGCATCTTCGTCGTCACGACCTTTGGCGGAACCGTCAAGCCGGGTGGCTCGTCGATGGCGCCGCAGGATGCCCAGCACACGCTCGCCGAGCTGACGGCACTCGCGGCCGAGGTCGGCCTCGGACGCAGAACGCTTCGCGATGCCCTCAAACCTGCGCCTGAAAAGTGACCCCAGAGGCAAAAGCCCACGTTCAGTTGTGCTGGCCGAGATCCCGCCTTCCGCGGTATGAAAAGCGCCGTGAGCGTCATCGATTTTACTAAGACTCGCGTCCTGGTCACCGGCGGTGCCGGCTTCCTGGGCAGCTTCCTGGTCGACGAGCTGCGCGCCCGCGGCGCCAAAGACATCGTGGTGCCCCGCAGCCGCGAGTACGACTTGGTCGACCGGCAAGCTTGCCGGCGGCTCATCGCCGAGGCCAAGCCTGACCTGGTCTTTCACCTGGCGGCGCGCGTGGGCGGCATCGGCGCCAACCGCGACAACCCCGGCCGCTTCATGTTCGAGAACGCCATGATGGGCCTGCACGTCTTCGAGGAGTGCCGCCTGGCCAAGGTGTCGAAGCTGGTCGCCACGGGCACCATCTGCGCCTACCCGAAATTCGCGCCGCTGCCCTTCAAGGAAGACGACCTCTGGAATGGCTACCCCGAAGAAACGAACGCCCCCTACGGCGTCGCCAAAAAGATGATGCTGGTGCTTTCGCAGGGCTACCGCGAACAGTACGGCATGAACAGCGTCGTGCTCTTTCCCGTCAACCTCTACGGTCCGCGCGACAACTTCGACCCGCGCTCGTCCCACGTGATCCCGGCGCTCGTCCGCAAGTGCGTGGAAGCGCGGGAAGCGGGCAGCGCCGAGATCGTTTTGTGGGG
>CAZTTW010000313.1:0-5916 GCA_964616265.1 uncultured Myxococcales bacterium
GTTAAACCTCACCATCTCGCAGGATCGCGACGCCGAGTATCTACTTTGTCCGAGCGAGGCAGCCGACTTCATCGGCGACGAACGTGCGACGCTGACCCGCCTCCTGAAGGACGGAACCTTCGGCGTCGTGGCCATCGAGCCGCCGTTCGCGCTCGCCAAGCGCGGCCATTCGACCGAGCAGAACGCCGGCCTGATGGCGCGCTGGTAACCGACCCTCAGCTGCGCTCGCGCAGAAGCGCCAAGAAAGCCTCGCCGTAGGCGGCAAGCTTGCGCGGACCGACGCCGGGGATGGCCAGCAGCTCGTCCTCGGATTTTGGTCTCGCCTCGGCCATGGCAATCAAGGTTGCGTCGCTGAACACGATGTACGCGGGCATGTTGCGGGCGTCCGCGATGCGGCGGCGCAGCGCTTTGAGCGCGACGAAGAGTGCCTCCTCGTCGCTGCTGGGCGCCGCGGCTTCGGGCAGCGGCGCGCGCACGGGAATGCCCGGAGCCTTCCTTTTCGGTTTGGCCACCGGCCGGCTTTGCGCGATCACATCCCAGCCCGCGCACACCGCGCACGAGCTGGTGCAGGCCTTGATGGATTCGCCGAAGTAGGCGGCCAACGCCTGGTGCCGGCACTCGGTCCACTCGGCCAGGCGGAACATTTCGCGCACGCGATCCCGGTGGCGCGCGATGAGCTCGCTTGGCAGGTCGCCACTTTGCTCGAACATCCGATCGTACGACATGACGTCGGCCCACGAGTAGAACAGCACGCAATCGCTGGCCACGCCGTCGCGGCCGGCGCGCCCGATTTCCTGGTAGTAGCCTTCGATCGAACGCGGCATATCGCGATGGATGACGTAGCGGACGTTGGACTTGTCGATGCCCATGCCGAAGGCGACCGTGGCCACCACGACGTCGGCTTGGTCGCGCCGAAAAGCATCCTGCGCGCGCGTGCGCTGCTCGCTCTCCATGCCGGCGTGGTAGGCCAGCGCCGAAACGCCATGCTCGCGCAGATACTCGGCGGTTTGCTCCGTCGCCTTGCGGGACAGGCAGTACACGATGCCGCTTTGGCCAGGGCGAGCGCGGGCCAGACGCAAGATGCGTTCGCGGACACTCGGGCCGTCGTCGCCTTTGCGATAGGCGTGCAGATGCAGATTGGGGCGAAAAAAACTGCCGCGGAACGAGGCCGGCTCGCGCATGGCGAGTTGCTCGGTAATATCACGCGTGACCTCGGCGGTGGCGGTGGCGGTGAGCGCCAGCACGGGCGGATTGCCAAAGCGCGATTTGAGGCCGAGCAGGTTGCGGTATGCGGGCCGGAAGTCGTGGCCCCACTGGCTGATGCAGTGGGCTTCGTCGACCGCCACCAAGCGCGGCTTGATACGGCCGAAAAGCGGGCCTAGCGACGCTTCCAGGCCTTCGGGCGCAGCGTAGATCATCTCGTATTCGCCGGCCAGCGCCCGTGCCACCCGCTCGCGCTTTTCGTCGGGCGCCAGGCTCGAATTGAGAAAGGTCGCGCGCAGACCGGCGTCGACGACGGCGTCGACCTGGTCTTTCATCAGAGCGATGAGCGGTGATATGACCAGGGTTGTCCCGCCGAGCACCCGAGCCGGAATCTGGTAGGTCAGCGACTTGCCGGCGCCGGTCGGCATGACGCCGACACAGTCGCGACCCGATAGGACCGTGGCGATGATGTCTTCTTGGCCCGGCCTGAAGGCGCGGTAGCCGAAGACGTCCTTGAGGACGGCGCGCGCTTTCGCCAAGCTCTCGTCACGGACATCGTTTCGGCGCAGGGCGAGCGCGATGTCGCGCAAAGTGGCGACGGCGTCGGGAGAAAAGAGCCCCGGCTCGGCGCTCCACCGTCGCCGCAGGGCCGCTAGCTGCTCCTCGCACGTCGCGCGCTGGGTCTCGCCTTCGGCAAAAAGACGTCGCACCTCGGCCACCTGCGAATCGACAGAAATCGTCGCTGCAGCGGAAGCGGTCAAGGATGCGCTCGTGTCGGCCAAGACGAACCGAGCTGTACACTATCCTCGCGGCACGTGGCCAGAACGAATTTCTAGCGCGCCTTCGGGTCCAGAAACTGATCCGCTTCCTGGCGTTGGGTGTGCTCGAGCTGCGCCTTTTCCAGCCCGCGAATTACTTGTTGCGCCGGTCCGGGTGCCGACGTCATGAAGGGGCAATTGTCGGCGGTGCGCAGGTCCATCTTGCGCTTCTCGATGGTGTCACCCTTCTCGAGGCGCAGGCCGACGCAGCCCAGATCGCCATCTTTGCCGAAGCGGCCGGTGGCCCACAGCTCGACGCAACTCCAGATCTCCCGCAGTGGACAGGCACGCGCTTCGTAGCGTTCGCGGACGAGGCCGTCCTTTCCGGTCTTCAAGGTGATTCGCTGTCCTTGCACCTCGACGGTCCGGCTGGTCGGAACCGGCGTCTCCCAAGGCGCATTGCTCGGCAGTGGTCCGAACGTCATAAAGCGTGGGCTCACCTGCAAATTGAGCCCGCTCTTGGTGACGTTGATGAGCTGGTCTAGGTTCGCCTCTACGTCGCCCATCGAAGTCTGCTCGCTGCTGCCCAGAATCTTACGGCAGCTCACAGTACACGCTGCGGCCACGGCAAGACTCACGCAGACCAGGGTCTTGCTGTTGACGCGCAGGCGCAGTCGCATGACAGAAGCTTCGTCTGGAAGGCGCCTTCGTGCAAGCCATCTCGCTCATGGCGGTTCTCAGCTGCCGCGCTTGCAAAAGAAAAAGCCGAGCGACGCGAAGCCGCTCGGCCTTTTCCAAGACTCAGCTGCTGATCAACCGCTAGCCACGGCCCGGGAATCCGCCGAAGTCAGGACGGGTGAAACCGCCATCGCCGCGCCCTGGGCCGCCGCCGCCATCGCGCCTGGGGCCGCCACCACCGCCGTCGATACCGCCGCCGTTCGCAGGCCTGCAGATTCCAACGCCGCCGCCACCGCCACCGCCACCGCCGAGTGTCTGGCACGTATCGCCGGCGGTGTTGCACGTGTCACCCGTGCAGCAAAGCTCGTTGGTTCCTCCGCAAGCAGCGTCCGGCCGAGTGAAGCCGTCGGGCAGGGTGAAGCCGCCGTCGGGTCGGGTGAAGCCGTCAGGCAGGGTGAACGCACCATCTGGGATGACGAAACCACCGTCGGGCGTGACAAAGCCGCCGCGACACGTTCCCGCGCCTGCGTTGCCGTTGCCCTGGCAGGTATCTCCGGCAGCCGTACAGGTTCGATTCGCGCAGCATGCGTCGCCCGTGGCGCCGCACGTGCCAGGTCCAGTCGCGCCACCGGCTCCCGTCATTCCGCCAGCCCCCATCATCCCAGCGGCGCCCGTGGTTCCGGCCGTGCCGGTCTTTCCGCCCGAACCCACCGTTCCAGCGACGCCCGTGGTGCCGCCCGTCGTCTTCACGCCTCCGGTGCCCTTGGCACCGCCCGTTCCTGTGGAAAGACCACCGCTGCTCGACGAGCAACCAACCATGCCCAGGGACGCCAACAGTGCGCCCGCCGCGAAAATCGATGACAAATGTCGCGTCTTCATTTTTGAGTCTCCCCGCTTGTTTTGTGCCTCAGTTCGAACTTTCGTTCGGCGAGAAACCGACTCTGCCGGCATGACGACCGTCGCGTTCCTCTCCCTTTTGCCTTGGTGAGTGCCAAAGACGCACGGCGGTCGTCAAAAAAAATCGCTACTGCGCCGGACCGCGTCGTCGCCATTGGCGTCCGGAAACCGGAAACGACCTATGGATCGTGCGCTATCTTACGGAATTGAGTCCCCCCAAGAGTGCTCGCCCTAAAGCCCGTTCGGCAACGTGCAGTTCCAAATGCCGCCGGCCGTGGCGAAGCTGATGTGAACAATCGACGCCCACCGTTCTAGGCGATGGTAACCCGTGCGGTGGAGCAAATAGGACGCGCCGATGGACAGCGCAGTGCCCGCGACTTCCACGACCGCGAAGAGTCGACGGTTGTCGACCGTCTCGTCGTCGAGCAGCCACTCTTTGAGGTGTTTGTCGCGGAATTTGCGAGTCGAAAAATAGTCGAAGGCGCGTGACGCTGCGACGCCCGAAAAGAGCGCGGCGTTTTGCCAGTCCCAGAAGGAATGCGCTATCGGTCCTGAAGCAGCGTTGGGCGTAGCAAGGACGTCGGGCCGCGCGGCCGTCGCCTGATCCGCGGATGCTTGCATCAGCGTGGCCAGCAGGATGGCGGGAAAGACACCCATGGCCCCGCTTTATACGGCAGGTAGCGTGGGCGAAACTAGCCCGGTGTCGCTCAGAGATTGAGCATCTGGCGCGCTTCTTCGGTCATCAGCTCCGGCGTCCACGGCGGATCGAAGGTTATGGCGACCTCGACCTCGCGCACGTTGGGCAGCTTGCGGATGCGCTCATCGGCCTCGGTGCGCAGGATCTCGGACATTCCGCACGCCGGCGAGGTGACGGTCATCAGCACTTCCACGCGGTGGCCGCCGTCGGGCAAGGGCGCCGACTTCATCGCATACACCAGCCCGAGCTCGACGATATTGATGGGGATCTCCGGATCGTAGCACGCGCGCAGCTCTTGCCAGACCAGTCCTTCCAGCGTCGCCGTGTCGATGGGCGCGGCCTCTGCTTGGACCTCGTCCATGCTCACGGCTCCTTGTGCTTGTTTTCACCGGCGTGAATGGCCGCATTCAGCGTGTGCCAGGCCAGACTCGCGCACTTGACCCGTACGGGAAAAGCGCTGACGCCGGAAAACGCCGCCAGCTTGCCGAGCGCCTCGAGGTCGAAGCACGGATCTTCTCCGCCCGTGATCATTTGATGGAAGTTCTTGAACGTCTCGGCCGCTTCCGCGACCGACTTGCCTTTCACGACGGACGTCATCATCGAGGCCGACGCCTTGGCGATGGCGCAGCCTTCACCCTCGAAGCTGATGTCGCGAATGATGCCGTCCTTGACGTCCAGGTAGACGGTGACGTGGTCGCCGCACAAGGGATTGGCGCCTTCCGCCTGGTGATTGGCGGTAGGCAGCCGCGCGTAATTGCGCGGGTTGCGTTGGTGGTCGAGGATCACTTCTTGATACAGGTCTTGCAGGTCGCTCATGATCGAAACATTTTCTGCGTCTCGGCCAGACAAGCGGCCAAGGCGTCGATTTCATCGGTGGTGTTGTAAAGAGCAAACGAAACACGGGCGGTGCCGGGCACGCCCATGCATTTCATGGTGGGCTGGGCACAGTGATGGCCGGCGCGAATGGCGATTCCCCGTCTATCGACGATGGTTCCCACGTCGTGCGGGTGGATGTCGCCGAGCATGAACGAAATCGCGCCGGCCCGATGCTTGGGTCTGCCGATCAGCCGCACGCCCGGCAGTCGCGCAAGCGTGGCTTCCGCGTAGGCAATCAAATCTGCCTCGTGGCGCTCGATGGTTTCCATGCCGATCGCCTGCACGTAGTCCAGCGCCGCGCCGAGGCCTATGGCGCCCGTGATGTCCGGCGTGCCGGCTTCGAATTTGGCCGGTGGCGGTGCATAGGTCGTTTTTTCAAACGTGACCGACATGATCATGTCGCCGCCGCCTTGCCAGGGCGGCATGCTTTCCAGTAGACGCTGCTTACCGTAGAGCACGCCGATGCCCGTGGGGCCGTAGATCTTGTGTCCCGAAAACGCGAGGAAGTCGCAATCCAAGTCGCGCACGTCGAGCGCCCGGTGCGGTATGGCCTGCGCCGCATCCACGAGCACGATCGCGCCGTGGCGGTGCGCCGCCTCGACCATGGCTTTGGCCGGGTTCACCGTGCCGAGCGCGTTCGAAACGTAACCGAACGCGACCAGCTTGGTCCGAGGGCCGAGCAGCTTTTCGTATTCTGGAAAAATCAGATCGCCGTGCTCGTCCATGGGCGCGACTTTGAGCACGGCGCCGCGTTCCTGGCAGAGCATCTGCCACGGCACGATGTTCGAGTGGTGCTCCAGGGCGGTA
>CAZTTW010000314.1:0-3237 GCA_964616265.1 uncultured Myxococcales bacterium
CGCCGGAGCCGCCACCCGAGCCGCTGGATTTGCCGCCGCTGCCCGAGCCGCCGGTTCCGGATGCGCCACCGCTGGCCGAGCCGCCGGAGCTGGATGTGCCGCCGCTAGCCGAGCCGCCGGAGCTTGATGTACCACCGCTAGCCGAGCCGCCGGAGCTGGATGTGCCGCCGCTGCCCGAGCCGCCAGCGCTAGACTTGCCACCGCTGGCCGAGCCGCCGCTGCTGGACACGGTGCCGCCGGTGCCTGAGCCTGCGCCGCTGCTGCTGCTACATGCAACCGCCATGAGGGCGAGATAGACGGGAGATTGCGCCAGCGCTCGAAGGCGCCACGCGCGGGTAGGGACTCGATTGTTGCTCATCATGTCTGCGATCCTCCAGAGCGCTCAGGTAAGGTGCATGTCTTAACGTGTCATTGGGGACGAAGCTCAATATTCATTGTTGGAGCACCAGAAACATTGTCGAGTTCCTGGCGAACTTTCTATGAAGACTACGCTCGAGGCCGGTACGGGTCATAAAAGAAAGCCCCGACAAACGGACTGGGCCGCTCGTCGGGGCTTTTTTGTCGCGGAGACTAGGGCTGCGTACAGCTGCTGGTATCGACCGTCACCGTGGTTCCGCTTGCCTGCGTTACGCCGAGGTCGGTGGCTCCGGTGCAGCTCGTGGACGTGCGGATGTCGCCGGCATTGCTCGTCGAGCAATCGCGACCTGCGAATAGGTTACCGGCGGCCACGAGTGCCTGCGTGCCGGCATTGGCTGCCAGGTCGACGCAGAGGCCTGCGCCCGAGTTGGGATTGCTGCCGAGCGATGTCTGGAGCACGTTGCGACCGGCGTTTGCCGCGCCAGTCTGGCCGAGATCGATGCCGTTCAAGGCGTTGGCTGCCGCCGAAGCGCCAGCCGAAGCGATGCGGATACCATTGCCGCTGTTCGCTTGGAAGATGCTGTTGCGAACTTTGATCTTGGTGCCGGCATTGATGCTCAGCCCATCGCCCGTCGTGCTGGCCCAGCTGTAAAGACCGTCGATGGTACTGACGGCACTGCTCGTGTTGGGATTCGGCCGGAAGTCCACGTTGCTGGCGTAGTTCTTCTGGATCACGACGGAGCGTGTTCCACCGGCGACCGCAGCGCCGGTGATGTTCAAAACGCCGCTCGTGGAGACCGCAATCCCGGATTGGGTGTTGCTTTCGAAGGACGTGGCCGGATCGGTTGCCGCCACGACGATGTTCACGGTGCCGCCCGAGATGGCGAGGCCATTCGCGCTAGAACCGGACGTGCCAGCACCTGTGACGTGAACGCCGCCGCCAATGTGGAGCGTTCCCGATGTGACCTGAATGCCGTCGTCACCTGGATTGGTGATGGTGACATTGCTGATAGTCGCAGTCCCGGTGCCTGCGGTGACGACAATACCTGCGCCTGAGGCATGGTTTGTCCCACCATCGATGGTTAGCGCTGCAGCAGCGTCGGCTTGGATGTTCGCGTTGTCGCCGAGAAGGCTAAAACCCTTGCTGGTTCCAAGGGCCAACCTAACTGGACCTGTCTTGGTTTTCAGGGTTACATTCGCGGGCAAAGCGATGGGCAACGTCTCGGTCGGCGTCGTGTCGCCGTTCGGGGCAACCGTGAACAGACTTGTCGTGCCTGTGGTGCGACCGACAATGGTGATGGTCGTTCCTGCTGGAGGGGTGGCACCGATGGCTTGCAGGGCCTGGGTGACCGTCCGGAAAGCGCAGCTTGCGGTGGCCGTGCCGCCCGAGGTTCCACTGCCGGTGGCGGTGCTGTCGTCGCCACCTACTGGATCGACGAGGTAGGCGTTGCCGGTCACATTGTCGCAGCGAGTGCACGTATTCTGCCGACAGAAGAAGCCATCGCCGTAGGACGGATTCGTCGTGCAATCGTTGTCGCTGCAGCAATTGCCCGAAATGCACTTGCTGGAGCAGCAGACGTCGCTGCCATTGGCCGTGCATCCATGGCCCGTGTTGGTGCACGCGTTGGTCACGCATTGTCCGACTGCGGTCGAGCCTGAGGTCGTATTGCAAATGGTGTTGGCACCGTACTTCGTGTCGTTCTTGCACTGATCGTCGACCGTACAAGCGCCACAGGTGTGGGCGGTGCTGGCGCCACACACGAGGCCAGCGTTGGCTGCCGTGCAGTCGTTGCTGGTGTCGTGGCAGTTGCCCTTCACGCACAGATTGCCGACGCAAAGATAGGTGCTGCCGTAGCGTGTGTCCTGCTTGCACTGGGTGTCCGTGGTGCAATCACCGCAGGCGTGCGGCACGGTCGAACCGCAGAGGCGGCCGGCCGAGCAGTCGGATGAGATGTCGTGGCAGTCGCCCGTCGTGCAAGCGCCGGACAGACAAAGCGTGTGCTGGCCATACTTCGAATCGTTCTTGCACAGAGTATCGTTGGCGCAAGCGACGCAGGCGTGGCTGGTCGTATTGCAAATGCGGCCGTTCGAGCATTCACTCGAGTCGTTGCAGGTTCCGCTTACGCACTGGCCTTCGACGCAGATGGTGCCGGCGCCGTACGCAGAGTCGTTCTGACACTGGGTATCGCTTCCGCACGCGGTGCAGACTTTGGTGGCGTTGGGGCACAGTCGGCCCGCAGATTTGCAATCGGCCGTGGCCGCGCAGGTGCCCGCCACACACTGAGAGGAGACGCAGATGCTCTTGGTGCCATAGACCGTGTCGGCCTGGCATTGGGCATCGGTGGTGCAGGAGGAACAGGTGTGCGCGGACGAGTCGCACAGCTTCTTGCCCTGGCAGTCGCTGGAGATGTGGCAGACGCCCGGGCCGCACTGTCCGTTGGCCAGGCAGATGGTTCCCTTGCCGTAGGCAGCGTCGTTCTGGCATTGCAGATCCGAGGCGCAATTGTGACAGCTATGCGTGCTGTCGCAGACTTTGTTGTCGGTGCACACCGTGGAATCGTGGCATGTGCCGGTCACGCACAGTCCGTCGGCGCAAATGGTGCCCGCGCCATAGACGGCGACGCAGCTACTGTCCGCCTGGGCTCCCGAGCAAGCCTTGCACGTATTGGCCACGCACAGGCCCTTTCCGCCATTGGCCAGGCTGCACGGGGCATTGCCGGCGCAGGCCGTATCGATGGGGAGTGGCGTTCCGTCGATCTGGAGGTCGACGCCCAAGTCGATCGGTGCGTCTGGCCCGGCGTCGGGTGGGCAAGCGCCGGTGCAATGGCCGATGGTCCCATCGGCTTGGCAGATACACGAACCACCGCAGCCATCGTTGGC
>CAZTTW010000314.1:3337-5914 GCA_964616265.1 uncultured Myxococcales bacterium
GAATCCTTCGGCTTCGCATCTGTCGACGTGGACGAGGAGCTGCTGCACGCCGATAGGGAACCGATGGCCACGACTGCGGCGACCAAGACAGTACGCGCGCCCAATGGCTGACTCGTGCTTCGGGAAATCGCTGAGCGAAACTTTGTTGTCATAATCCAGGATCCTTTCGTTCGCGTGGCGCCGGCCGATCCCTGAAGCCGCCGCAGCATGCCTGACCAAAGACATGCCAGCTTGCTGGTGGTACTACGTGAATCGGCTGGAACTCCACCGGTTGGCTAGCAAGCGGGACTCTACAGAAGAAGACGGACCAATGGTCAAGAATCAACGATCCAGGTGGCTTCGATCACAGCTCTCCGTCGCGGCGGGAGGACACGCGGCCAATCGATGCGGCGTAACGTCGTCGTCGACTCTTCGAGTCATGGTCCTTGGAGGGTCGGCAGGTCCCACAATTTCGGCGGCGCCGTTCCCGACTGACTCAATGGCCACTGAAAACGGCCGCAAAGTAGGGTGCGACCGCAGTCACGTGGGGCTGCTGAAGAATGTTGGAATGACCACCCGGTGCATCGACGATCGTCACCTTATCGCCGAGCAACGCGCGCCAACCCAAATCGGGATCGACCAGCAAATCGCGAAACGGTGGCTCGTCCCCACCGTGCTCGGTGGCGCGAAACACGACCGCACGCACTCTCTCGCTCGGCTGCGGCGTGTAGTTCGCCGCTGCCGATAGGTAGATCTCACGTACGGTGAGCGACGGAAGCCATTTGGGCCACGGTTGTCCCTCGGAAAAACGCCCGCGACGGAGCACTTCGAAGAGCAGGCGCCCGCGCACGCGCTGGCCTTGATAGAGCACTTCGTAACTTGCCAGGTTGACCAGTTTGTTTCGAAGCTTGCTTAGAACGGCCTTCGCGTTGTGGCCCACCGTTGGCACCAGCTCGGCAACGCGTTGCCAGCGTTGGCGCGTAATCCGCAGCGCACGCTTTTTTGCGTTGGGCGGAGCCGCCTCGACGAGTCCTACGAAGGTCTCCTCCCCGGCGCCTTCCAGTTGGCGTGCGATCTCGTACGCGATGACACCGCCGGCGCATAGTCCACCGAGGAAATAGGGCCCCTTCGGTTGTCGACCGCGAATCTCACGAATGTAGTGGCTGGCCATCGCTTCGACGGATGCGTGCACCATGGGCAGGCGTCCGCGGCCGAGCGGCGCGACCCCATAGACGGGAATGTTTGGGGGAATCAGTCCAGCCAGCGTTCGGTAAAGGAGCGTCTCGCCGTCGCCGTCGTGGATCATGAAAAGACAGCGCTGGTCGTTGCCCGGACGCAGCTCGATAAGACACGACTTTGGAGCGCTGCTTGGCTGCGTGATGGCCGCCAGCAGCTTCTCGACGGTGGGATACTCGAGCAGGAGTGAAAGCCGGAGGTCGAGCCCCAGCTCTGACTTGATCTTGCTCATCAAGGTCACCGCGAGAAGGGAATGGCCGCCATTGGCGAAG
The DNA here is from genome assembly GCA_964616265.1 of uncultured Myxococcales bacterium. Classification (GTDB taxonomy): domain Bacteria; phylum Myxococcota_A; class Polyangia; order Fen-1088; family Fen-1088; genus Fen-1118. Next base: position 4,825 of record CAZTTW010000314.1, read on the forward strand.
AAATCGTCGGTGACGCCCAAGGGCTTCTTCTCGAGCACCTGCTCGAAAATTCGTACCATCGCCATTTCCTGCGGCGTCTTTGCCGCGACGAAGGCCACGCGATTCGAGCGCATCGTCGGATTGGGCAACGCCTTGCGATCGAGTTTGCCGTTCGCCGACACGGGCATGCTGTCGAGGAAAATGAAATGCGAGGGCAGCATGAAGTCCGGAAGCGAGCGGCCGAGAGCAGCTCGAAGCGAATCCTCATCGATCTTGTCGCCATGTTCTGCCACGAGATAGGCGACCAGGGATCGCTGGCCGGACGGATCCGGGTGGGCCATGCACGCAACCTCGCGAACGCCCGGCTGGGCGAGCAAGGCGGCCTCGACCTCGCCCAGCTCGACGCGGAAACCGCGAATCTTGACCTGGAAATCGGCGCGGCCGAGGAACTCCAGGTCGCCACTCTCGAAGTAGCGTGCCAAATCGCCGGTCTTGTACAGTCGCTCGCCAGAGGAAAACGGATCGGGAATGAATCGTTCGCTCGTCAGCTCGGGCCGATTCAAATAGCCTTGTGCCAGACAGTCGCCACCGATGTAGAGGTCGCCCGCGACGCCGACGGGAACCGGCTGCAGCCGACGATCCAGCACATGGTAGCGTGAATTTTGAATCGGACGGCCGTACGGGATGCTGGTCCAACGTGGATCGATGGCGCCGATGGGGAACCAGTTGGACCAGATGGCGGCTTCGGTAGCGCCGCCAAGGCTCATCACCTCGCAACCGGGAAAGGCTTTGCGGACAGCGTCTGGCAAGCTCAACGGAATCCAGTCCCCGCTGAGCATCGTCAGTCGCAGGGTCGTTGCGCTCGACGGCGGCGGGAACAAGGGGGCGAGGCGGGCAAGCGCCGCGGGTGCTGAATCCCAGATGGTTATTCGCTTGCGGCGAATCTCGCTGACCAGCGCCGCCGGATCTTTGAGCATGGCCTGCGTGGCAATGACTACCGTCGCGCCTGCGCCGAGTGCGCCGAAGGTGTCATAGACCGACAAATCGAAGCAGGGCTAGGTCACGAACAGCAACCGATCATTGCGACCAACACGGAAGGTGCGCGAAACCC
>CAZTTW010000315.1:0-5910 GCA_964616265.1 uncultured Myxococcales bacterium
TCTCATGGGCACCACGCGCACCTGCACGAGCTGCGGCGGCGTCATCACCGGCACGCTTGATCATTGTCCTAAAGACGGCACGGCGCTGTTTTCGGCCGAGGTCATGTCCCGAGTCGGGATGCTGCTCAAGGATCACGAGATCCAGGGCGTTATCGGTGAAGGTGGGATGGGCGTGGTTTATCGCGCACAACACGTCGTCATCGAAAAGCCCGTCGCCGTCAAGGTCCTCTACGATCGCTTCGCTCGCCAGAAAGACATGGTCGAGCAATTCATCGTCGAGGCGAAAGCGGCCAGCCGCATTCGTCACCCCAACATCATCGACGTCACCGACTTCGGCACCACGCCCGAGGGGTTGGTGTTCCTGGTCATGGAGTACCTCGACGGCGAAAGCCTGGAAACGCGCCTCGAGCGTGTGAAGCGGCTGCCCGCCTTCGAAGCCATCAACCTGGTTCGCCAGGTGGCGCGTGGGCTCGCGGCCGCGCACGCGCTGGGCATCGTTCACCGCGACCTCAAGCCAGCCAACATCTTCCTGTGCCTGCGCGAAGGACGCCGCCGCATCGTCCGCCGCATGCCCGGCGAGGACGGCACGAAGTTTACCGTCGAGCCCGAGCAAAGTTACGACTTCGTCAAGCTGCTCGACTTCGGCGTGGCCAAGTTCCTCGACCTCGGCCCGAGCGCCGCGACTCGCAATGGTGTGCTTTGCGGGACGCCCCACTACCTTTCGCCCGAGCAGGCCAGCGAACAGCCCGCCACCGAGTCGAGCGACATCTATTCGCTGGGCGCCGTGTTCTACGAGATGGTCACCGGCAGTGTCCCTTTCGACGGCAAGTCGATGCTGGAGATCCTGAACGGCCACGTCGCGGGCAAAGTCGTCAAGCCCAGCGAGCGCGCGCCCAGCGCCGACATAAGTCCGGAGCTCGATGCGGTGATCACCAGGTGCCTTGAAAAAGAGCCCGAACGCCGCTTCGCCACCGCCGATGCACTCGCCGAGGCCCTCTCTGGCTGCGTGACCGACCGGGCCTTTCTGCGCGATGCCCACCGTCTTCCCGGCATCGAAAGCTCAGGCCTCGATTTATCCGAGGGTTCGGCGAGAGCGCGGGGCAGCCGACCCGATGTGGACAAGGGCTTCTCCGAGGTCGAACGCGGGCCGCTCGACGAAACCGACGAGTCAAGAGAAGCGAACGAGATCGATGCGCTGGACGAAAGGCCGCGAAGAGCTCGCGTATCGAAAGACACGGTCCGCCTCCAACGAACGAGCAGAAAGCCGCTCTTTGCGTTCAGCCTGCTGATTCTCGTCGGCGCCGCCACGTGGGCCTTGCGCGACCGCATCCTGCCGTCGAGCCCGGAAACGAACGCGCCTATTTCCATTCGCCCAACGCCGCCAGCACCGGCGCCCTTGCCCGTGCCTCCTCCCTCGCCTTCACCGCCGCCGCAAGTCGAGCCCGCGAAGACGACGCCCTATCCCGCCCAGCTTGCGATGGCGCCTAAGCCCAAGCTGGAACCTGCAGCGGCCGGAACGCCTGCCAGGCCGGCCATCAGCGAGCCTTTGCTAGGACTGGCGCCAGCAGCGAGCAAGCCGCCTGAGAAAACCGCCTCGACGCGGACGCGCCTCGGCGGCGGTATTGGCGGCGGTCTTGGCGGCGGTCTTGGATCGACGGCAAACCTCGCCAACGTTCCCAGCGAACCGACGCCAAGCGCCCCAACTCCGTCAGCGGCCGCCGCCGCGCCGCCCGCTCCGCCTGCGCCGCCGGAACCAGCCGCAGCACCCACGAAGGCCACCGGCGACATCGAGGGCGTGCTTCGCGAAGCTCAGGAGGCGTGGAGCAAGCAATATTACGCGGTCGCCATCGACAAGGCAGAAGCGGCGCTGAAGCTCGATCCCGGCCGCCAGACGGCGTACCAAATCATCGCCGTGTGCTCGTGTGCGCTTCGCCAGGCAGAAGCCGCCAAGCAAGCGATCTCACACCTCGACGAGCACAAGCGTCGCTTGGTCCAGACGCTTTGCCAACGCCACGGCGTTACCTTGGAATAGCTACGGGCCGGACGCCGGAAGCAATTCGCCGAGAGCGATGCCAGCCAAGGGGCCGAGCACGATGGCCAGCCATTCCATCTTGCTCAGATGAACCTTCGGTCCACCGTGCAAGTAGGGAATCACAAGACCCAGCGACGAGCCTATGAGCGCTCCCACGAGAACGTCCGAATAGAAATGCATGCCGGCGCGGGTGCGCAGATCCGACGTGGCAGAAGCCATGGCCAGCTCGACACCCCACACGGCAGCGCGCGCATTGGTGTCGGTCGAGCTTTGGGCGAAGAGGTAGGCGCCGGCGACCGACGCCGCGAACGTCGTGTTGGCGTGGCGAGAATAGAATGACAGATGGGCATCGTTGCCCTGCGACTTCGCAAAGTCAGTCACGGCTGGATCGTTGCTGTAGGTGTACGGCCGCGGCCGACTGACCAGAGGTTTGATGGTCGCGTCCAGCGCAAGAGCAACGAGCAGCGTTTCGCCGTAGACGAAGACACGTTTGCCCGACTCGCAATCCAAACCGCGGCCAGCGAAGAGCGCGACCGGAACTGCGACGTCGATACCGAGAATGATGTCGCTCAGTCGCCCCGCATTCGCCGAGTAGCGCCCTTCGAGAAGATCGTCGACGGGAAGAAGCTGGGTCTTCCAAGTCGACGAATTGTCGACAGGAATCAAGGTGGCCAGGCCGAGCGCTGCCACCGCCGCGCCGGTCATGCTTCCGTCCAGCCACCATCCGAGGTGAAGGGATCCCTCCGCGGCCGACGAGGTCGATGGTGTCGGCGCGGCGCTTGGCGGCTCCGACTGCGCGACGGGCGACGTGTCTGCCGACGCAGGCCGGGCACTCATCATGAGTACAACCAGGAAGCATCCAGTTCTCATCTGCTAGGCCCGACGACGAACGCCTACTATACTTCGTCGCCATGAATCGACGAAATCTCGCTTTGAGCGTGTTTGTTTTTGCGATCGCTTCGACCTCTGCCTGCTCCGTCATGGTGCAGGTGCCGACCACACCACGCCTGCAAGGACTCAGCGAGGCGCAGGTATTTTCCATGGCGCCGCCTCCCGAGTGGCCAGTGCCCCAACCCGACAATCCGGCCACCGCCGCGGTCGACGTCGCCTGCGGCGTCGGCCCCATGCCGACGAATGGCTACCTCTACGCAGCGGTGGCAGTTCGCGGGCGACCACCGACCGCGACGCTGGCACCGCTCAACGTTGCGCTGGTGCTCGACCGGTCCGGCTCCATGGCGGGCGATCCCTTCCGCAACATGATCGGCGCCGCCGAAACCTTCGTGAACCAGTTGCGCGACGGCGATCGCGTTTCCGTCATCGCCTTCTCCGACGGCGTCTACGAAGCCGTCCCGCCCATCATCATCGATCCGAACACGCGTGCTGCTGCGGTGGCCAGCATCCGCAGCTTGCGCGACGGCGGCGGCACCAATTTCTCGGGTGGCCTGCTGGCCGGTCTTTACGAAGTCTTCACCGCCTTCCAGTATTGGCAGGTCAACCAAGTCATTCTGTTTTCCGACGGACAACCCAATATCGGCATCACCAGCGCCACCGAGCTGGCCCGCATCAGCGAGCGCGCCGCCGATCACGGTGTCAGCGTCACGACCATCGGCTTCGACCAAGACCACGATGAGCTGCTCATGCAGGGTATCGCCGACGCGTCCGGCGGCTACTACTACTACGTGGATAAGCCAGGAGACTTCGGCCAAATCTTCCAGCGAGAAGCCGGCGTGATCCTGCGCAGCGCCGCTCGCGGCACCGAGGTCGCCTTCTCGATCCCGGCGGGCATCCAAGTGGAAGACGTCATCGGCTACGACTACATCGTGTCCGGCGGAACGTTGTGGGTGCGTATGGGCAGCGTCCCGCACGGCGAAGAACGCTACGTCGTGTTCAAGATGCGCAGCACGCAGTCGAGCGGACGGGGCGTGATGCCCATGAATATCGTGTACGCAGATCTCGCTCGTCGCGGTCGATTCTTGGTTCCCTGCGGGCCGCATTTCGATGGAAAGAAAGGCGGCAGCGACGCGTGGGCACTGGAGCTCGCTGGCCGCGCCGAAGCCGCCTGGGGCTTGCAGGAGGCCATGGCCTGGGCCGACTCGGGCAGCGAGATCTTCGTCATCTCCCAACTCGGCTACACCCGCGGCATCATCGCCTCCATGAAAGACGTGCTCGGGCCGCAGGCGCTCGATGCCGAAGACAAGATGCTTCTCGGCGCGCAGGTCGATCTCGGCCTGGGCGTCGCCGAAGGGGCCAAATCGTCGTTCCTAAGCGGCGGTCTCAATGGCCTGGTGAAATTCGGAACCCAGCAGGCGGTCAGCAACACCGCGACCGCGATCGTGTACAAGGTCGATCAATCCTTCCGGGCGCGCGTGCGGCCCACCGTCGCGGTGACTTTCCAAGGCACCTCTGGCACGCGCTACGTCGCCCACGGCACGACCTACAAGCCGCGCGATCGCGACGCGAGTCTTCGCTTCAAGCGTGCACGATTCAAAAGCTATGAGATGATGCGAGTGCGCCCCCAGCGCTAGTCCGGAGTCACCATGAAAAACACTCGTCGAGCACTTGGGTTGGGCCTTCTGATCTTCGCCGTCGCCGCGGTGGCGTGCAAGCACAAGCAACCCGACAACCGCCTCATCATCGTGAAAGCAGTCTGGGGCGACGTGCAGGGCGAGCACACCATGGACGTCACCGCCAAGGTTGCGGCCCTGGTGAAAGATAATGCCCTCACGGTCACTGCCAACCCCGTGACACTTGACGACCCTGCCGCGTTCAAGGTCAAAAAGTTGATCGTGCAGTGGAGCAAGGACGGCGTTCTTGCCAAACGGCACGCCACCGAAGGTGAGACCATCGTCATTCGTGCCGACGAGATTCCGCCCAAGCCTCGCCTCCTGATCCAGAAGGCCGTTTACGGCGAGCTTGTGTCCGGCAAAACCATCGACGTGACCTCGATCGTGACCGATCTCCTCGTTGACAACACGCTCGCGGTGAAACCCGGAAGAGGCGTCTTTGGTGACCCAGCTTCCATGGAGTACAAGCAGCTGCGCGTGGACTACACCTTCGATGGCGTCGCCAAAACGAAGACCGGCGGCGAGGATCAGCTCTTGACCCTGCCCTAACGAAGGCACGTAATCCTAGGTAATCCGATGTACTTTGAGGTTGGTTGACGACAGGATCCGTGCCACGGTAGACGTCGGCACGCCGATGGACGACCGACTAATGACCATCAAGCAGCTCGCGGGCTACTTGAACCTCAACGAGCGAACCGTTCTGCGTCTGGTGACGGATGGCGCTCTGCCGGGCGTGAAAGTCGGCAATCAGTGGCGTTTTCGCAAAGCCATGATCGACACCTGGCTCGACGATCAAATGCTCGGTGTGACACCGCGACTCATCGACGAGCCCAAACCGGTGGTTTCCGCCCGTGCGATGCTTGAGCTCGATAGCTGCTTTGAGCTTTCGCACGTGCTGCCCGAGATGAAAGCGGCGAGCAAGAACGGCGCTATCGAAGAGTTGGCCGCACTTGCAGCGGATCTGGGGCTGGTGCGCGACAAGACGTGGTTTATCGGCGCCCTTATCGAACGCGAGAACATCATGCCCAGCGCAACGGGCAACGGCATTGCGTTCCTACACACCGTCCGCCGTAACCCGCAGCAGGTGGTACGGCCGTTCATGGTGCTCGGGCGCTCCAAGGACGGCGTCGACTTCGACGCGCTCGACGGAAAACCGACCCACCTTTTCTTCGTGCTTGGCTTGAAGATCAACGAGCTTCATCTGCCCTGGCTGGCCAAGCTGGCAAGCATGTTCGCCACGCGGGAATCCGTGGATCGGGTGCTCGCCGCGCGTACGCCGAAAGCAATTTTCGACGTCATCGCGGCCAGCGAACG
>CAZTTW010000316.1:0-5897 GCA_964616265.1 uncultured Myxococcales bacterium
CCAGCGAAGGCGGCTCCGCCACCGCCCGCCGCGATGGCCGCATCGCTTTTCGGAACGCCGCGGTCGGCACCGGGCTTGGCGGGCAATCCGCCGGCCCTTCCCAGCGTGCCGCCCCCCGCACCCTTCTCGAACCCGTCAGAGCCCGCGCCGTTCCTGGCGCCGTCTCCACCGCGGCCGGCCGCTATTCCGCCAGCCAGCAGACCGCTGCCACCGCCCATCACCAAGCCTGCCGGCTCCGAGGTCACTACTAGCCCGTCGGCCGTGGCCGCCGATCCGGACCACGCGCACTTCAGCCAAGTTTTCGACGCGTACGTGGCCTTGCGCCAGAGGCTCGGCGAGTCGATTGTCGGGCTTTCGCTGGAAAAGTTTGCCGCCAAGCTGCAAAGCAATCGCCAGCAGATCGTAAGCAAGCACAACTGCCGAACCGCCCACTTCACGGTCTACGAAAAGGACGGCAAAGCTGCTATCCGCGCCGTTCCCGTGCGCGACTAGCCGCCGACCTACGACTTCGCCGATTCTTTGTCCGACGGGAACTCACCGGCGCGGACGTCGGCGATGTAGCGACCGAACGCAGCCGCGGCTTCCTTGCCCAGCTCGGCGTAGCGACGCGCGAAGCGCGGCGACCAGTCGGGGTCGAGGCCCAAAAGGTCGTGCATGACCAGAACCTGCCCGTCACACGAGGGACCCGCGCCAATACCGATGGTCGGAATGGCGATGGTCTCGGTAATCGTAGCGGCCAGCGTGGCAGGTACGTTTTCCACCACGACGGCGTAGGCACCGGCGTCGGCGATGGCGCGCGCGCCGGCCAAGATCGACTGCGCCTGCGCTTCGGTGCGGCCCTGCATCTTGAAGCCGCCGAACTTGTGCACCGACTGAGGCGTCATGCCCACGTGGCCCATCACGGGAATGCCGATGGAAACCAGGCGCGCGACCAGCTCGGCGATTTCCTGTCCGCCTTCGAGCTTCACGGCCTCTGCGCCTGCCTCTTTCAGCAAGCGCCCTGCCGAGCGGATGCCATCTTCGAGCGACACCTGGTAGCTCAAGAAGGGCATGTCCGCCACCACGTGCGCCCGCTGTGTCCCACGCGCCACCAGCCGGCAGTGGTAGATCATTTCATCGAGCGTCACCGGCAGCGTGTTCGGCTGGCCTTGCACGACCATGGCCAGGCTGTCGCCGACCAGCACGATGTCGACGCCCGCCCGATCTGCCAGTCGCGCGAAGGCGATGTCGTAGGCCGTTACAGCGGCAATCTTGGGACCGCTGCCTTTGCGGTCGCGCAGGACGGTGCTGGTCAGTTTCTTGGGGCTCGCCATGATGCCGCGATTGTACCAGGCGGAACCCGCCCTGCGACTTACCGCCGGCTCCAGTGGTTGATACCGACGTGCGGCTTGGCAATGATGTCGAGCAAAGCGGCACGATCGTCGAGATTTCCGACGAAATCGATTTCGGATGCGTCCACGATCAGAAGCGGACCGTCGCTGTAGTTGAAGAAGAAGTCGGCATACGCGTGCGCGACATCGCGCAGGTACTCGGGGCGGACGAATTTTTCTTCGGGGCGGCCGCGCTTGTCGATACGACTCAGAAGCACGTCGGTGCGCGCCTGCAGGTACACGACCAGATCGGGCGAGGCCACGCGTGGCCGCAACGCTTGGTAAACGCGGTCGTAGAGCGCCATCTCCTCGACGGACAGGGTGAGGGTCGCGAAGAGCCGGTCCTTGGCGAACAGGTAATCCGAGACGATCCCGCCTTGCTCGAAAAGCCCGCCTTGCAGAAGCTCGGACTGCTGCCCGAAGCGCGCGAGCAGAAAGAAGAGCTGCGTCGACAGAGCGAAGCGCCGAGGATCCTTGTAGAACGATGCCAAGAACGGATTCTCGCCCGGATTCTCCTGCACCAGGCGCGCACCCATCTCGGCGGCGAGAATTTCAGCCAGGCTCGACTTGCCGGCGCCAATAGGTCCCTCGATGGCGATATAGCGAGGCCGTGTCCTCGTCGTCGGCCTTGGCGGCGCTTGCGTCATGGCTACCTCTTATGGCTAACACAAGATGGCCAGCCGCCGAAGTTTCCTGTGCATTTGCGGAGGCGATCGCCTAGCTGCCGGGCTTCACGTTCCACAGCATGAAGACGTGATCCTGGTAGTCGCCGTTGCCGTCTTCGTCGAAGGTCACGACGTAGGCGTCCTGCACCATCGTGTGCCCACGGCTGCGCAACGGAAAAACCTTGGCCACGTGTTTGCGCGCTCCCGTATTGAGGCCATCGTCCGAGTAAAGCGTTCGCTTGCCCACCTTCAAGAACAGTCCGAAGACGGCATCGCCAGGATCGAAGCTGGTCTGACTTTCGCCTTCGAGCTCGGGATTGAGCGTTTGATGGTGGCTTCGCGCGGCGCTGCCGATGCTCTTGGTCGCCGGCCTTCCACCTGCCATGGAATAGGTGCCAAAGGTCGAGTCTTCGTCGACGGTATAGCGCGCGACGAGATAGAAGCCGACGTTGCCCGGCTTGGCACGCACGAAGGTCGGCGCGGCAATCTCGTCGCCGACTTTCTCGACCGGCACATTCAGGGTGGTCGAGCCCACGTCCACGTCGTAACCAAGCGATTCGAGAATCTGCTGCAGCGTCGGTTCGTCGGCGGCGGACTTGCCCTTCGCGACCAGGCCGGTCAGATCGCACGGAGGGCCGTCGTCGTCTTCGGTGCGGATGATGCGAACCCGCGCGTGGTGCACGCCCGGCTTCGCGTCGGCACGCGGCTGAAAGACCACCGAAAACGACACGGACGAAGCGGGCGGCAACACGAGCGGCAAGAGCGGAAGCTCGGAGAGCCTGAAGGTCTCGGCTTGTTCGCCGATAACGCGAATGTCGGACACCTGCACCGCCTCGTTGCTGTCATTCTTGATGGCGATGGAATCGCTCGCCTTCGTAGCGCCACGCAGCCCGGAAAAGTGAAGCTCGAGCGGTGTGACCTCGAGCGGTTCGCGCATTTTTTCCACGCGCGGCGGCGGCAAGGGCGCGGGCTCGATCTTCGGCTGAGGCTTGGGCGCCGGCTTGGTTGCGCAGGCCACCGCAACCAGCCCAAGTGTCGCCATCGTCCATCGTGCAAGCCGCGTCCACATGAGGTCCTAGAGTCTAGGGTAAGTCCTCTTGCGGTCCACGGCTAGAATAAGCGCCGCGGCGCTCTTTAATTGTTGCCGTGCGGAAAGAACGAGTCGTTGTAGGCGAAAACACCACCGAAGCGGTCGAAGACGATGGCACCGAACAGGTTGATGGCAACGCCGAAAATCACCAGCGCCTTGAACAACCGGGTGAAGCGCCGGCCGCCCACGGCAAGTAACATGACTAGAAAGACGATGTAGTCCAGGCTGAAGCGGTAGCCGAACTGCTGGAAGCCCGAGTTCTGATAGAGCAGAGACGGCAGCGCGGTTGTAAGCACCGTAATCCAGAGGCCGCGCGCAAGCGGACTGCGCTCGGCGGGAGCCACCGTGTAGCCAAGGGCAGGCGTGGTCACGAGCATGGACATGCCGTGATCGCTGACTTTGAGAAACGGATACTGGGCAAGAATCCGCGGCAAGAGCAAAAGGGCGCAGGTGAGGTTACGCGACAGAAAGTGGTAGTTGAGAAGACCCCACTTCTGCATGCGGTCTTGCCAGCCAATGTTGAGGTACTTGTGGCCGAATTCAGAGAACTGCTCGAAGCGCAGGTAATTGTGAACGAGCAAGACGGCCAGCACGGCGCCCGCCGGAATGGCAAAGCGAACGAGCTTCGTAACGAGCCCCCCCGGCAGCCCTTCGCTGCGCAGCTTGCGCAGGCGATCCCAACCGCCGGTAGCGCGCACGGCTTCGAAGACGAAGAACGGCACCATGTAGCCCATCGACGCTCGCGAGGCGAAGCCGAGTCCAACACAAAGACCGGCCAACGCTGGATGAACGGCGTCCAGGCTGGCCCAGGCGTAGCCGATGGCACAGGTAACGCCCACCACGTGCGCGGTGAACCACACTTGGCCGATCACCGAGGCGAAATAGTAGACCGAGCCGACACCAAACATGACCGTCAGCCACAAATCGTCGCCGATACTGCGCTTGGAATAGCCACGTGCTTTCAGTCGCCGCAAAAGAAGAAACAGCAGCACGGGATTGATCGCCGCCCAGATCGCGGTGAACAGAACGTCGTTGAAGCGCAAGTGGGACACCGCCACGAAAGGCAGCATCGGCACCGCCGGGAACGGCGGAAACGAGACGTAGCGAATGTCGGAGCGCGAGGCGATCTGCTCGTTGTCGATGGTCAGCGACGGGCCGCGCAGCGGATAAAAGCGATCGGTGGGTCCCGTCTTGCCGAACATCCCCTTGAGCGTGCGGCCGTCCTTGAGGTGCAGCACCTCGACACGCGCCCAATCGTTTTCGTTGGGCGGCGGAACCGGCATGTCCAGCCGGCCCTTGAGCCAGCCTTCCGCGAGATAGACGAAATGGTTGTATGGCGAATGCTGGCGCAGCCGCTGGCCGGAAGCACCGAGATAGGCGCCCAAGAAGGCGACGTAGAGGATCGGCAAGGCCCAGCGGCTCGCAAACAAACGTTCGAAGCGGTTCATGGTGCGAAAGTCTCCGACGGTGGAGGAGGCGGCGGTGGCGTTGCGTGGCGCTCATACGCCACGACGAACGGTACACCTTCGTGGGTGTAAACGGCAGAGGGCTGCGTCGTGCCGTACGCCTGCCACGCAAGTCCCTCGTAGACCGTGAAATGCTTTTCGAGGATCACGATGCCAAGCTCGGAATTCTGCAGTACCTGCTCGCCGACGCCGACGTCGCCGATGCCGATGGGCAAGCGGCCGTCGCGCATGTACATGGTGAGCGCATCGTGAAGCACATCGTGCCAGTAGATACGATTGCTGGCCGGTCGGTGCTGCACCATCCAAGGCAGAAGTGGCAGCGCGGAATAGCCCCAGAATTGCCGGTTCATGCCGAGGCTTGCCCCGCCCGCAAAGCCGCCGGCAAGCAGGTTGTAGTGGCCAAGCCCATCGGGATGCGAGCGCACCGTCTCGGCCACAGCCGGCAAACACAACAGCCCCGCCAGCGCCGACGGCAAAAGCCGCGAGAGCCGCGGCGCCACGATCAGCTTGCGCGCGCACGCCAAGAGCCAGGCGGCGCCCGCGCCCCCCACCACACACAGGAACGGCATGGCCGGCAGAAAATGCTTCACGCCGCCGAAAATCGGAGTACTTGGCAAGGCCACGATGGCGATGGGGCCCGCGATCTGAAGCGCGAGAAAAACGCCTGGCGAGAGGTCGACGTCGGCGCCCGGCCGCAACCACGAAGCGCGCGGTTCCGTCGGCGTGTCTTCGACGAGAATCTGCTCTTCCTGGCTCCGTCGGCGGCGCACGAGAACGATCGTTCCTGCCGCGGCGAGTGCCAGCGTCGTCACGGGAACCGCAAACAGCATCGAGACAAAGGGAAAGCTCACGCGCAGGAGCTTCAGGCTTGCATCCTTGGGCGGCAGGTTCCAGTTTCGGCCGAGGTATTCGAAGTTGTAGTGCTCGTGCTGCATGTGGCGCTCGAACCACCCGCGCGTGCGAGCGACGGGCGCGTGCCACAGCCACGGCCACGCGATGAAGAGCACGAGGGGGCCGAGCGTCGCCATGGAGACGAACGCGAGCGGAACGCGCGGCGGCCGTAGCCGACGAAAATCGCGCCGGCGAATCCACAGGTAGTGGACGCCAAGGAAAAACGGAAACAACCAAGCATTGTGCTTGGTGGCGAGCGCCAGGCCCCAGAAGACGCCGCACAGAATGCCCCAGCGAGCCGAACGCAGCGATTTATAGTAGGCGAAGGCGACCAGCACCGCCATGATCGTGATCGGGACGTCGAAGCAGGAAATCTGCGCGTGAAAGAAGTAGTGCGGCTGCGCGACCGAAAGCA
>CAZTTW010000317.1:0-5831 GCA_964616265.1 uncultured Myxococcales bacterium
ATTCGAGTATGCACGTCCCATCGTACGGAAGTGCTGGTGGCGATGTTCATCGAGCACCTGACCCGCGAGCGCGCCAGCGCGGGTCCGTTTACGCCCGTGCGCCTGGTCGTGCCGAATCGCCACGTCGAGGCCTACCTCCGCTTGCGCATCGCCGAGCAGTGCGGAATTGCGGCCAACCTCGAGACGAGCTTTTTGCGCAAGACGCTCGCCGGGTTCGTCGAAGGCGCCCTGCCCGGCGTGCGCGTTGCGGACGCTGCCCACGTCGAGGGACATCTGCTCGCGCTCTTGCACGACGAGGATTTTCTGGCGCTGCCAACCCTCGCCCCGGTGCGCGCCTATCTCGACGCTGGCCGACTCGACCGCGATGCGACGGACAGGCGGCGCTGCCAGCTGGCCAGTGTGCTGGCCCATCTGTTCGACGAGTACGCGGTGTCGCGTCCGCAGATGATCGACGCATGGGCCGGCAAGCTTCCCGGTGCGGCGAACAGTAACGGCGATCCTGCCCAGCTTTGGCAGCGCACTTTGTGGCGAGCGGTCTTCGAGCCCGACGGTCGGCTGCAGATGCAGTTTCGGGCGACGCAAACGCGCACCGATCGCCTGAGCGTGCTGTGGGACGAGGCCATGGCCGAGACTCCGCCACCCTTCGCCGGCAAGACCCTGCACGTCTTCGGTCTCTCGTACATGGCGGTGGTCTATCACCGCATGCTGGCCACGCTGGGCAAGGCCTCGGACGTTTATGTCTATTCTCTGAGTCCTTGCCGAGAAGACGATCTGCAACAAGCACCAACCGCGGCGTCGCTTGCGGATCCCTTGGTCTTTTCCGACGAGCCACAGCCTCTGTTGCGCCGCTGGGGCCGACCCGGCCGGGAAAACCTCCGCCTGCTCGCGTCGCTTGCGAACGTGACCGTGGAGGCGAACTTTCGCGAAGCCGACAACGCCAGCTCCCTGCTCCGCCGTCTGCAAAGCGACATCGTAAACAGGCGCCCGCCTGAGCAAGCGACCGCCACCGCTCTCGACGATAGCCTGCGCGTTCTGCCGTGCCCGTCGCTACGCCGCGAGTTGGAAGTGGTCGCCGCCGAAATCTGGAAGCTCGCGCGAAAGGATCCGTCGCTGCGTCTGTGCGATGTTGCCGTGGTCGTTCCCGAAGCGAGCAAGGAGCTCTACCTGGCGCAGCTTCCCGCGGTGTTCCGCGAAAGCTGCGAGTTGCCACACACCATCGCCGATGTCCCAGCCGCCAGGACCCACCGCGTGGCCGAGGCGATTGCGCTGCTGGTGCGCATGCCGCTTTCGAGCTTCACCCGGAAGGAGCTCCTGCCGCTCATCACCCACCCGTGCGTGATGGCGCGCTTTCCGAATGCGACGCCGGCAGCGTGGCGCGAGCTGGCGCACGCTCTCGGCATCGTACGCGGCGCTCTCCGCAGCGATCTCGACGGCACCTACGTCGAACGCGACGTGTTCACCTGGGATCAAGGCTTGCGACGTCTCGCGCTCGGAGCGCTTGTCGACGCGGCCGCCGCGCAAACGCCTGGGCCCATCCCGATAGGCGAGGAAGTGATATTACCTGGCCCTGGAATCGCGAGTGATGACGACGAGGCCCTCGGCTTCGGGCTCCTCGTGCGCTCGCTGCTAGCAGACGCGCGTTTCGCCGTGGGCGGCGGCAAGACGCCCGAGCGCCAGCTTGGCGAATGGCTCGATTTCATGCGCGCCATGGTCGGCGGCTACCTCGTCCTCGACGACGGCGATGCGGCGGGCAAGACCGTGGTCACGCAGTTTCTGGCCGAGCTCGACAATCTGTCCGACCTCGGTCTCGGTACCTGCGCCATTTCCTACCGCGTGGCTGCCGAGCTAGCCCTGCGTGCGCTCGAAAACTTGCCCAGCCATCGCGGCCAATACCTCGCGCACGGTGTGACGATCGCCTCGTTCGTGCCCATGCGAGCCATTCCGTTCCGCGCCGTGTTCGTGGTCGGCCTCGGGCAGAATGGCTTTCCCCGCACGACCGGCCGCCACGAGCTGGACTTGCGCGCAGGCGAGCGCCAAGGCGGCGACGTCGACGGGCGCGAGCAAGACCTCTACATGTTCCTCGAAACCCTGCTCTCAGCGCGCGACCAGGTGACCCTATCGTACGTGGCGCGCGACGAGATCACGGGCGACGAGCTGCCCGGCTCGTCGGTGCTGCTGGAGCTGCGTGCGCTGCTCGGGCAGGGCATGCTTGCCGCCGACGACGTCCAGCGGCTCTTTGGCGGAGATCGGCCCGCGCTCCGCCGCTACGACGATCGCGACGACCGGCGCGCACTGCTGCGTGCGGCCGAAGCGGAGCATCGAGCAAAGCAGCTCGGTCACCGCCGCGAGGCGGTGGTGCCCGTCGTGCGGACGACGGCCGCCAGCGTCCCCAGCACCAACAACGATAAGTTTTCGCCCGTGCAGGTTCCGCTGTGGGCTTTGCGCCGCTTTCTCGAGGATCCGTTGCAGGGCTCGGCGCGCTTTCGCCTCGGCATGCACGACGACTACGGAGACTCGCTAGCAGACGTGGAGGACGAGCCGTTCGACCTGGACAAAGGCATGCTCACCCAGCTCGTGCGCGCAACCATGACCGACGTCTTGGTCGCCCCGAACCTGCCGGAGCTTGGCCCCGTCCTCGCAGCCTACGAAGGGCACGCCGAGCGTGTCGAGCTGTCGGGACAGTCGCCGACCGGACTCTTTCGCGCCAGCAGCCTGGCGCTCGAAAAAAATCTTCTCGCGGGCTGGCATGCTCTGTTGCCTTCCATCCTCGGAGCCGGTCCGACGTCCTGCCGCAAGATCCGTTTCATCGATACCGGCCGCAACTCTCCCATGCTCACCGACGTCGTGTACCAGCCGGCGCCCACGGTCACGATCGAGCTTCCCGTCGCCGGCAGCCGCAGGCGCCAGGACGTGCGCATCGCGGGCACGACCGGGCTTTGCGGCAGCGGCGCGCTCCTGACCTTCACGTGTCGATCGGGAATCACCAAAGCGGGAATCTGCCGCGAAGATCTGGGGGCATTCCTGGACTACGTCGACATGACGGCAGCGGGCCTCGCGCCAGCGCCACGAGGGCTGCGCAGCGCCGTTTTCTTCGTCAAGGAAGGCCGAGCCTGCGTACGCGTCCTGGAGTTTGCTCCGCTCGAGTGTGGACAGGCACGCGCCTATCTGACGACCCTGTGCAACGACCTTCTCAGCGGCAGTCTCGACGAGGGCAACGCCACCGGCGTCCATCCGTACCTTCTTCCCCACGAAGCCGTGCTGGCCAGCCGAGAGCGCGGCACCACCGTCAGCGACGAAATCGCCGAACTATCCACGAAGGTCGAGTGCGACCGCGGCCGATTCAGCTCACTGCTCGGCCCGGTGCCCGCCGTGCTTGCGCGCTACGCCGCTTTGCCGGAAGACCGAGCGCAAGTCCTGGTCAATCGCCGCTTCGGCCTGCTTTTCGAGCTGGCCCGGAATAGCTACCCCAGCGAGGACTGCGCGTGACCCAGGTTCTGCACTATCCACGCCCCGCCGAGCTCTCCGGCCTTGGCCGCCGCAACGCCGTGGTGGAGTCGTCGGCCGGCACCGGCAAGACGTTCTTGCTCGAGCACCTCTTCGTCGACCTCATCCTGAGCCACGGCCTTGCTTGCGACGAAATTCTGGTCGTCACGTTCACCGAGAAAGCAACCGCCGAATTGGTGTTGCGGTTGCGCGGCCTGCTCGAACGTCTGGCCCACTTGCGCGCTGACGATCCGATGGCGCTGGCCGCGCGCGACGCGGATCCGGGCTCGGTGTGGACCATCGACGAGGCAGCCCGCGCCCGACTTGAGCAGAGTCTGCTCGGCTTCGACCGCGCCAGTATCTCCACCATTCACGGCTTCTGCCAGCGCATCCTGCAGGACCACGCTTTCGTCCAGGCGCGCTTCTTCGACGAAGAAGTGGTCGCCAAGGAAGCGGCCTTCGGGCGCGCCTTCCGCGATGTGCTGCGCACGCATGCGACAGACGACCATCTTGGCAGCGCGCTTTCCGCGTGGCTTGCCAGCGGCCGCACAGTGGCCGCCCTTGAACAGCTGGTGCGCGCCTGCGACCAGGAGCAGGCCGCGCCGCTCTTTCCGCGCTTCGATGCCGAGCGACTGCGCTCGGCCCTGGCGAGTTGGCAAAAGGTCAGCGACGATGCCGAGCTGCGACGCTGCCTCAAACAGGCGCGCGTGAACGGCAACACCATCAACGGCATTCTGCGGCACCTCGGGCGCCTCTCGGAGCTGGTGGCGACGACGAGCGGCGAAGGCATCGCGCTGCTGGTCGGCTTCGATCGGCTGCTTAGCGACGAGAGCACGAAAAATACCTTCCGCTACTTGCTCGCGAGCTTGCCGGCCCCAGCCAGCGCCAACGACGGATGCTTGGCGACGCTGGCCGAAGCAGTGCGCACGCTAGCCGCCGCCGTCGTTCCCCTCGAAGCGCTCGTCGCTGAGCGCATGCTGCCGCTCGTGCGCGAACGGGCCGCCCTGCACAAGCGACGGGCCGGTTGGTTCGAGTTTTCCGACATGCTTGCGCTGGTCGCCAAGGCACTGGCCGATCCAGGCCCGGCGGGACGCGCACTGACCGACGCCCTTCGCCGACAGTACCGCCACGCGCTCATCGACGAGTTCCAAGACACCGACGAGCTCCAGTGGTCCATCTTTCGCCGCATTTTCACCGACGGTCCCGCGACCCACGCGCTCACGGTCATCGGCGATCCCAAGCAAGCCATCTACGGCTTTCGCGGGGCGGATGTGCACGCGTACCTCGACGCACGGCACGCGCTTGTCGAGCAAGGCGCAGCTCGCGTGGTCTTGGACCGCAACTTTCGCTCGACCAAAGAGATGGTCGCGGCCGCCAACCTCATCTTCGACCAGCATGCCGAGTTCTTCCGCAGTGGCAGCGGCATCCGTTACGACGACCCGGTTCGCTGCGGCCGCGTGGATCTCGCTCTCGCCGGCGACCCGACCCACGGCGGAAAGCCCGTGGTCGTCCTCGACGTAAAGAACGACGGCGCCAAGCTGAAGGCGACCGACGCCGCGGCCGCCGTGCGCGCTGCCATCGTCGACGAAATCGCTTCGCTCCTGCGCGCCCAAAATCCATTGCGTCTGCGTGGTGCCAGCGAAGAGCGCAAGATTGCCGCGCGAAACATTTTCGTTTTGACCTTCACAAACACCGAAAGCCGCGCTATCGGCACCGCCTTGCGCGAGGCGGGTATTGCCCATGCTTTCTACAAGCTCGGCAACCTTTTCGAGTCAGCGGAAGCGGAGGAAGTCCTCACCCTCCTGCGTGCGATTGCCGAGCCAGAGCGCCGCGGCCTGCGCGCGCAGGCATTTCTCACGCGCTTTTTCGACATGGACGTCACGGCAGCGGCGGCCGCGCTCGACCTCGGGGCAGAAGCGTCGGCGAGCAAGCTTCTGTTTCGTTTCGCCCGCCTCGCCCGGAGCGGCGACATTCCTGAGTTGTTTACCGCCATCGTCGACGAAAGCGGCCTCGTCCGTCGCGAGCTCTACGCGCAAAACGACGAGCGGACGATCACCAACGTGACCCACGTGCTCGAAGTCTTGCAAGGCCACTGGGCCCGCACACGCGCTTCCTTACCCGAGCTGGTGGATTTGCTGGCCGCCTACGTCAGTGGCAGTGAGGCTTTGGCCGCTCAGGACGGGGATCTGCAGCGCCTGGAAACCGACAAGGATGCAGTCCAGATTCTGACCGTCCACAAAGCGAAGGGTCTCGAGGCCGATGTCGTCTTCCTCTACGGCGGCATCACCGATGGGCGAAAAGACATCGTTCACGTGGTGCACGAGGACGGCCAGCGCACCTTGCGCGTG
>CAZTTW010000318.1:0-5829 GCA_964616265.1 uncultured Myxococcales bacterium
CCTGGCCGCGCTGAAGGCGAAGTGACCAGGAGCCCACCGACGGTCCTCGATGGTTGTGCTGCCTTCTCTCGATGAGGCAGTCACAACAATGGATTGACCCCGGTAGCCAAAGCGCTAAATAGGGGCCATGCGTACACCATGGTCGGCCATCCTTCTCACACTCTTCGTCGTTGGCTGCGGAAGCAATGGATCTTCTTCGGATGCAGCTGTCTCCGAGGCCGGTTCATTTAGCGAGACGGGTTCGGTTGCCGACGTGGCTATTTCGGTCTCCGAGGCCGGCGGCCTGTTCGCCGACGCAGCCGGTTCGGTTGCCGAGGCCGGCGGTCTGGCCGGCGAGGCTGGCGGCTCCGTTTCGGAGGCAGGCGGTTCGGCTTTCGATGGCGCCACCACCATGGATGGGGGCGTAGCGACCGCGTATTGCACGTCCAAGCTGGCGCTCGCGAGCATGCCCGATTTGTCTGGAATGTGGGTGGCCAAGCTCACGGGTGCCCAAATCGTCAACAGTCCCCTGACCAAGGCGATGCACAATCAGAACGTTTACTATCAACTGTTCACCATCCAGCAGACGGGCACCGCACTCACCATCGACGGTCATTATTGCGATCGTACGGAAATTAACGACGCCAGCGCCATCGTGCCCGTCGCCATTCCCAACGCGTGGGCCTACACCGAGACGGTCATCCATCGCACGGGCGAGATCGCTGCGAGCGCCGCGGGCTATCCCGTTTTGAAATTGTCGGCGTTGTTTGAAGCGATCGGCGCCAACCTCGCTTCGCCCAGCGATCCCTTGCCCACGGCCGCTGACGATCCCCGTGTCTACGACGAGGATAACGATGGCCAACCGGGCATTACCATTCGCCTTAGTGGCTTGGTTACCGGCAGTGTGTATTCGGTGCAATCGCAGACCACGACGGTTTCTGCGGTGGCGGTTTCGCCTACCCGCTTGGAGGGCGCGTTGACGTTCACCTCCAACCAAAACATTCTGGCCAGCGATCCTTCGACTATCAAGAGTCTGTATTCTTCGAGCACGACGGCGTCCGACTCGGCGGTTTGTGCGAGTACGTTCGTCATGGTCAAGGTGACCGCCGCGGATGCGCCCAATTGCGCCTCGGTGCGGGCTCAAGAGACGACGCTGTTCAAGTAGATAGTAATATCACCGCGCGATTCGGAAGGTCGCGCCCAGCCCCAGCATGTAGCCGGTGCTCTTCCAGCCAGGGTAGCCGGGATTGTTGGTCTGCAGACCGGCCGTCCCGGTCGCTGGCAGGCCGGTCAGCGGATCCTTCGTGCCGTCGGGAAATTCGTCTACGACCGGGTTCGCCGCGTTGGGATCCTTGGTGACCTCACGGGGCAGCAAGTACGAGCCGAACAGGGTCACGCCGGCTTCCAGCTCGCGGCCGAAGAACTTCACTGCGCCTTCGATGCCGGCGCTGGCCACCAGGCGAGAATTGTCGACGTAGTTGCTGCGGCCGGTTTGGTCGGGAACGGGCGAGGGGACATAGCCGAGATCGAATGTCACGTGCCGCTCACGCCAAAGAAAACCTCCGCCCACCGCGACGCTGATCGTGTTGTTCCATGGGTCGGCCGGGTGCTCGCCATGGCGATCGTTGTACTGCGACCAGCGCTCGCCCAGGAGCTGAATGCCCACTTCCCAGGGCGCGCGCCCGTCGGGGCGGAGCGCTCCGCTGTAGCTGCCGCCGATGGCCACCCGCAGCGGTTCGGTGCCTTGCGAGATCGTGTAGACCTGCTTCACGTAGCTCTGTCCCTTGGGATAGTCGTATTGCCAAAAACGAAGGTCGTTTTCGCCCTGGGTGGTGTTGGCAAAGGGGAAGTGCAGTGTTCCGATGACGGAGGTGCGCGGGCTCGGATGAACGGTCACGCCGAGATAGGGGCGGAACTTGCTGTTGGTGTGGATGTCGGGTGAAAGCATGACGTTGCTTTGGTCGGAGCCGTCCGGCACGTACACCGTCACTTTCGATTCCGTGAAGATAGCCACGTCGATACCGGCGCCCAGCTGCAGCCATTCGTTGAGCTGCGAGCCAAACGCAAAGGCGATACTGGAAACGTCGAGGCGATCCCCTGTCAGCTCGGGGTGCAGCTTGTTCGAGAAATACTGCTCGCGCTCGTCAGGAAAGAAGCTGTTCTGGTTCAAGAAGGCACGCACCGGCAGAAAGGCGTAGAAGCCGAAGACCAGCGCCTTTCCTGCGAGCGGCCGCACCATGCCGATGGCAGCGTAGATGACGTTGTCGTCGGACTCGGTGTCCGAGCGGCGATTGGGCAGGTCGGCAGTGGCAAACGGCCTGTACGGATCATCCGTCCCGTACACGCTTTGCGGAACATCTACACCGTCGGGCCGCGCTTTGAGACGAATGCTGTTCTGGCTGGCCAGAGCGAAGAAGCCAGCTTCCAATTTTGGTTCGGCCTCAGGCAGCAGCGCCGGGTTGAAATAGGTCGCCGCGGATCCGTGCGAAAGCACGCGAGCCGTGATCTGGTTGCCGCCGGTGGTGGCACCGATAATTTCCAGCGTACTGGTCGCTCGCACCGGGCAGGGGAGCAGGAGGGCTATCACGAGAAAAGCAGGACCAAGGATGCAGCGACGATTCCAGGGCAACGACATGGGCCGGATGATGACACGACCGGCGATTGGGCCCAAACTCCGCCGAACACGCACCACTGGTGTGGACGGCGGAAACCGCTAGACTGCGCCCGTGCTGTACCGACGATTTGGCCGAACCAATCTCGCGCTTCCGGTTTTTTCCCTCGGTGGAATGCGCTACCAGGAATCGTGGACCCGCGGCGTGGAAATCTCGCCCGCGAGCCAGAAGAACCTCGAAGCCACTCTCGATCGCGCGCTCGACCTCGGGATGACCCACGTGGAAACCGCCCGCGGCTACGGCACCAGCGAGGCGCAGCTGGGGCCAGCGCTTGCCCGCCACCGACGCGATCGTTTCGTGCTGCAGACGAAGATTCGTCCGTCGCTCAACGTGAAGGAATTCGAAGCGCAGCTGGAAGAGTCGCTGAAGGCGCTCAAGGTCGATTACCTCGACCTCTTCGCGATCCACGGCGTCAACGACCAGGAGTCGGTGAACTGGTCGCTTGCGCCGGACGGCTGTCTTGACGTCGCCGAGCGCTGGCGCCAGCAGGGGCGCATTCGTCACATCGGTTTTTCCACGCATGCGGCGCAGCCGCTCATCATGCGCATGATCGAAAGCGATCGCTTCGACTACGTGAACCTGCACTACTACTATCTATTTCAGGACAACCTGCCGGTGATTCAGGCGGCGCGGGCGCACGACATGGGCGTGTTCATCATCAGCCCGTCGGACAAGGGAGGCCGCTTGCAGAAGGCGTCGGCCAAGCTGTGCGCTTTGTGCGAGCCGCTGTCCCCGATGGTCTTCAACGACCTGTGGTGCCTTTCCCACGACGACATCGACACGCTGTCGCTCGGGGCGGCGCGGCCGTCGGATTTCGACGAGCACATGAAGACCCTGCCGCTGGTGGCGAACCCGGCGCCGGTGCTCGATCCCATCGTCGCGCGCTTGCAGGCGGCGTATCGCCAAGCGCTGGGCGACGATTTCGCTGCTCACTGGGCGGACGGCGTACCCGAGTGGAACACGCTGCCCGGCAAGATCAACGTTCGCCGCATTCTGTGGCTACGCAATCTCGTGCTCGCCTACGATCTGCTCGATTTCGCGCAAGAGCGCTACAAGTCCATGAGTCCGAACGACATTTGGGTGCCCGGCGCGCGCGCTGCCGAGTTCGACGACGATGCGATGACCACAGCCTTGCCCGACTCACCGTTTCGGAAGGAAATCCCCGGCATTTTGCACGAGGCGCACACCCTGCTGTTCAATCCGAAAGTCCGGCCGCAGCCGTAAGCGTCCGGCCGCAGCCGTAGCCTGCGCTACAGCTGCGTACGGATGAGCGAACGCACGCCCACCACCACGGGCAGGGCGCGAATGCCGGCGACCGCGCGCTGAAAATCGGACTCGGCCACTTCATGGGTGAAGATGACCAGCTCGACGGATTCGCCGGCAGCTTCTTTCTGCGTGACGGCGCTGATGCTTACGCCGCAATCGCCGAAGATTTTGGTGATCGCCGCGAGCACGCCCGGCTGATCTTTCACGTCGAGGCGCAGGTAGAATTGCGATTTCACCTCACCCATGGGCACGACGGCCTTCTTTTGCGAGCCGAAGTTCATGCGCGGGCTGGTGCCGCCCTTGAGCTGGTGCATGGCCAGGTCGATGATGTCGCCCACGATGGCCGAAGCGGTCGGTAGTTGTCCGGCACCGCGGCCGTAAAACATGACATCGCCCACGAAGTTGCCCCTGGCGAACACGGCATTGAACGAGTCGTTGACGGCACCCAAGGGATGACGCTTCGGCAGCATGACGGGGTGGACACGCAACTCGATGCGGTCGTCGTCGTGGGCCACGCCGATAGCCAGCAGCTTGATGACGTAGCCGTAGCTCTTGGCAATGGCAATGTCTCGTGCGGTGACGGCGCGAATACCCTCGGTGTGGATCTCGCGATAGTCGACGGTGCTGTCGAAGGCCATGGACGCGAGGATCGACAGTTTGTAGGCGGCATCGTGGCCGTCCACGTCGGCGGTCGGGTCGGCTTCGGCGTAGCCCAGGCGTTGCGCTTCCGCCAGGACGTCAGCGAATTCGGCGCCTTCCTGGTACATCTTGGTCAGGATGAAATTGGTGGTGCCGTTGACGATGCCGAGCAGCTGCTCGAAGCGGTTCGCTGCCAGCGACTGGCCGAAGGCGTGAATCACCGGAATGCCACCGCACGAGCTGGCCTCGAAATGCAAGGTGACGTTGTGCTTGCGCGCCAAGGCGAAAAGCTCGGGGCCCTTCTTCGCGATGAGCTCCTTGTTGGCCGTGACCACGTGCTTGCCCGAGCTCAGGGCTTTCTCGATGAACAGCTGTGCCGGTTTTGTGCCGCCGATGACCTCGACGACCACTCCGATGGACGGGTCGTCCAGCACGGCCGCGGCATCCGCGCTTAAGAGGTGGTCGGGCAGGCCGGTCGATGCGCGCTTGGCCGGATCGAGGTCAGCGGCTTTGCGCAGCTCGATGGCCACGCCGGTCTTCCGCAGCAGATGTTCCTTTTGCGAGACGAGGAGCTTGACGACGCCGCCACCCACGGTGCCGCAACCGATGATCCCAACCCCAAGATTTGCGCTGGCCATGACGAGTTCTCCTGCTGCTTGTTGCTAGCCGACGTCGCCGCCGGGCGGGCCAACACCTATCGCCCTTTCGCTCCAAGTTCAACTATCTAGCGCGTCGGGTTGACTGCAATTGCGTGGGAAAGAGGGTCGTGCTAAGAACGTCAAACATCATAGGCACACCCGAACGAGGGCGGGCCCCCAAGCCCGCCTTTTTCTTTGTCTTACGCTACCCCAACGAAACCGACCCGGCCCGTACACCGCAAAAAAAATGCGCAAGGAAATCGACGATCTCTGGAGGCTGATAGAGCCCCCCATCGAGGGAGCAGGCCTGGAGCTTGTCGAGCTGCAGTGGAATCGGGAAACGGAGGGGTGGGTGATGCGGGTGTTCATCGATCGGCCCGAGGGGCCGAAGTTGCCCGGGGGAGCCGGACAGGACGCCGCCGACTCGGTCTTCCAGCCGATGTACGTGAGTCACGAGGACTGCGAGGCTGTAAGCCGTGACGTCTCGGCGACGCTGGATGTGGCGGATACCATTCGTCATACGTACCGGCTCGAGGTTAGCTCGCCGGGCATCGACCGACCGCTGCGCCGCGAGCGCGACTTTGCGCGCTTTGCCGGGCAGCAAGCCAAGATTCGAACCACGGATCCGGTGGAGG
>CAZTTW010000319.1:0-5827 GCA_964616265.1 uncultured Myxococcales bacterium
GCTGGATGGCACCGGACAGGGCCACGGCGAAGTAGAGCTCGGGCGCCACGACCTTGCCGGTCTGGCCGACCTGCAGATCGTTCGGCACCATGCCGGCGTCGCAAGCGGCACGGCTGGCCCCGAGTGCGCCACCGAGGAGGTCGGTCAGCTCTTCCAGGACTTTGAAGTTCGCAGCTTCCTTCATGCCGCGTCCGCCGGATACCACGACCTTGGCCTCCGAGAGATCCGGCCGCGCACTCTTGGTGGCGTGCAAGGCGACGAACTCCGTGCCGAGGGCGTCGATGGCGCCCACGCTCTTCTGCTCGACGGCGCCGGACGCTGCAGCCGGTGCAGCCGGAGCGAACTCGGTCTGGCGAGCGGTGCACACCACGATGGGCGTGGTTACTTCAATGTCGGTCAGCGCGTTTCCGGCGTAGGTCGGCCGACGGAACGTCTTGGCTCCCTGCACGGCGATCACGTCGCTGGCCATGCCGGCACCGAGGAGTGCGGCTGCACGAGGCAGAACGTCTTTGCCTGTCGACGTGGCCGAGGCAACCAGAGCCGTCGCACCGAGCTCCTTGACGGCGCCGGCGAGAATCGGCGCCCAGGTTTCGGCCAAACCCGCCGACAAGGCAGCGCTGTCGTAGCAGAGCACCTTGTCCACGAAGCGCGCCGCATCGCTCGCCGCCGCGCCCACGCCAGCGCCGAGCACCACGCCGACGACCGGACCGCCGTGATGACCGGCGAGCGCGCGTGCCGCGGTCACCGCCGGCAGCGACGAGGAACGAAGATGGGAGGACGTGGTTTCGAGAAGAACGAGTACGGACATCAGATCACCTTCGCTTCGGTGTGCAGCTTGGAAACCAATTCCTCGACCGAGGCCACCTTGATGCCCGCTTTGCGAGCGGCGGGCATGTCGTGTCGCAAGGTCTTGACCAGGATACCGCCGGACACGCCGAGCGACTCGGCCGTGATTTCCTTCAGCTCCTTCTTCTTGGCGGCCATGATGCCTTTGAGCGAAGCCAGGCGCTGCGTGTCTTCCCACTCGGTTTCCGGCGTCGACAGCGCCAGGTTGTGCACCGCCTTCTTGGCGATGATGCGCAAATCGACGGTCGTGACGGCGGGAAGGCGCACCCGGCGCTCCTCGACGCCCGTGTCCACTTCGCGCGACACGGTGGCCGCCTTGCCATCGGCTGCGACGGCAATCGACGACAGGAACGTGGCCTGCGGCCAGCCGAGGTAACCGGCCAGAAGCTGGCCGACTTGGTTGTCGTCGCCGTCGACGGTCTGCTTGCCCAGGATCACCAGGTCGGGCTTTTCGGCTTCGACCAATGCCTTCAGGGTGCGCGCCACCAAATCGGCGTCCAGCGCAGTGTCGTCGCCCGCGATCAAAATTCCGCGATCGGCGCCCATGGCGAGTAGCTGCCGAACTTGGGTCGAGGTGTCCTTCGGGCCGATGCTGACGACGACGACTTCGCCCGAACGCTCGCCGCCTTTGTTCTTTTCGGTCAGCCGCAAAGCGGTTTCGACGGCGTACTCGTCGAACGGATTGACTTGCCAGGTGGTGTCGGCCAAGTCGACGTTGCCGCCGCCGATCTTGAGCTTCAGCTCGGGATTGGGAACGCGTTTACAAGGTACAAGGATCTTCACGCAAAACTCCTTCGGGTTGGTCCGTTGTCGTGGTTCGGACGCTACGGAGCAGTTGTCTGCAGCGCCTCTTCCAAGTGGGCGAGAATCTGGTCGTTCGTGTCGACCAACCAAACAGTCGAGGGATTGGCCTGCCGGTGCGCGCGTAGCTCGTTGACCATGGCGCGCGCGGCGTCCGCCGGATCCGCGCCACCAAGGCCGGTGCCGAGCCCCGGCACGGCGATCACCTCGAAGCCTCGCTGTGCTGCCGCGAGCAGCGCCGCGCGCATGGCTCGGCGAACGCTCTCCACGACGACCTTTTGTCCGGGCTCTTCCATCGTGGGGGCGTGGATGATGTTCTTGGCCCACAGATGGCCCGCATTGGTAACCACCGCAGCGCCCACGGCGATCGGCGCTAGCGACATGGCCTCACGCTGAATCAGCGGTCCACCTTTGCGCGACAGCGCCCCGGCTACGCCGCCGCCCATGATGCCGAGCGAATTCGCCGGGCTGACCACCGCATCGACGGCCATGTCGGTGATGTCGGATTTTGCCAGGTGAACTTGCATCAATACGGAGACCGCCTCGCTGACGGCCGGGCCACCGTAGCATCAAGGTCGTGCGCCCATCAAGAGCTGTCACGCCCGGAGACGCAACGCACCCTTGACGATCTCGAACGTGGCGGGCAATCGTCCAGGCGTTTCGCCGTCGATCTCCAATGGAATCTTCGCGCCGCCGTCGACACTGGCTACATGTAGGCGCTGGCAGCGTACAGACCGTACCGCTTTCATGGAGAGGTGCTGTCCGGAGTAGATGCGGTGGATTTTCGCCAGCACTTCCATGCGCCCCATGTCGCCCACGGTGACGAGGTCGAAGTAGCCGTCGTCCAGGAGTGCCTCGGGACAAATCTTCATGCCGCCGCCGAAGAAGCGACCATTGCCCACGGCAGCGAGCAGCACGGCCATGCGCCGAGGCTCGCCATCGTCGACGGAGAAGCTGATTTCGGCGTTGTCGTAGGTCAGAAGCGAGCGCACCACCGCGGAAAGGAAGGATGCTTTGCCGCCCAGCCTCTTGGAGCCCTGGTTGGCCCGACTTGCAACCACACTGGAGAAGCCCACCGACGTTACGTTGACGAAGTGGCGGGTCGATGTCGATCCATCGTGCGCGACGAACGACACGCGTCCGACGTCGATGCGCCGGGGCTTGCTCTTGCGCAGATGTTCGGCCGCCTTGGCGATTTCGTTTTCGATGCCCAGGCTCCGGCGAAAATCGCCGCCCGTCCCGCGCGGGATGATGCCGAGCTCGGCCGTGCCTCCCGCCGCCACCAGGCCATCGGCCACCTCGGAAATGGTCCCGTCGCCGCCGAAGGCGATGACCAGGCGGCGCCCGCTCTGCGCTTCTTCCTGCGCCAGCGTGCGCGCGTGCCCCGGCGCCTCGGTGAATCGTGTGTCGAACGCGCCGAGGCCATCGGAAAGCACGCCGACCAACCCGGCCCAGCGCTTTTCGCTGAGCCCGCCGCCCGAGCGGGGATTGACGATGACAACCGGCTTGTCCACGGCGGCGCAAAATAGCACAGGCGAGCCCGGGATGCGGCGGGCAGTCAAGGTTCAGCGGGAATCTCTGCTGGGAACGTGACGACGCCCAATCATCGGCTAAACTCCGCCGCCGATGGCTCACCAATATATCTTCACAATGCAGGATCTCCGTCGCGTTCACCCGCCGAACAAGGAGGTCCTGAAAGGCATTTACCTTTCGTTTTTTCCGGGCGCCAAGATAGGCGTCATCGGCGGCAACGGCGCCGGCAAGTCGACGCTTCTGCGCATCATGGCCGGTGTTGACAAGGACTTCTTCGGCGAGGCGCGCCCGGCCGACGGCATCAGCATCGGATATCTCTCGCAAGAGCCACAGCTCGATGCGACGAAAGACGTGCTCGGCAACGTTGAAGAAGCGGTGGCGGGGACCAAGAAGCTGCTCAAGCGTTTCGACGAGGTGAACCTCCGCCTCGGCGAGGACATTTCGCCTGAAGAAATGGAAAAGCTTCTGGAAGAGCAGGCCAAGCTTCAGGACGCCATCGAGGCGGCCAAGGGATGGGATCTCGATCGCACGCTCGATATTGCGATGGATGCCTTGCGCTTGCCACCGGGAGACGCCGACGTGACCAAGCTGTCGGGTGGCGAGCGACGCCGAGTGGCTTTGTGTAAGATCCTGCTCGAGCGTCCGGATTTGCTTTTGCTCGACGAGCCCACCAACCACCTGGACGCCGAGAGCGTGGCCTGGCTCGAGCACCACCTGCAGGAGTACCCCGGTACCATCGTCGCGATTACGCACGATCGTTACTTCCTCGACAATGTCGCCGGCTGGATCCTCGAGCTCGACCGTGGCGAAGGAATTCCGTGGCAGGGAAACTACTCGTCGTGGCTGGATCAGAAGCGCAAGCGCCTCGCCAGCGAAGAGAAAGCCGAGTCGGCGCGCCAACGTACCCTCGCGCGCGAGCTCGACTGGGTGCGCGCATCGCCACGCGCTCGCCAGGCGAAATCGAAGGCACGCTTGGCGGCCTACGAAGAGTTGTTGGCGGAGGAGACGCAGAAGCGCGAGGACACGATCGAAATCAGCATTCCGCCGGGGCCGCGCCTGGGCGATGTCGTCGTCAAAGCCGAGGGTCTGTGCAAAGGCTACGGCGATCGCGAGCTCATCGAGAACCTGAATTTCAACCTGCCTCGTGGCGGGATCGTCGGCATCATCGGCGCCAACGGCGCCGGCAAGACCACGCTCTTCCGTATGATCGTGGGCGAAGAGAAGCCCGATAGCGGGGTTTTGCGCGTCGGCGAAACGGTGAAGTTGGCCTACGTGGACCAGTCGCGTGATGCTTTGAAGGGCGACAACAGCGTCTTTCAGGAAGTCTCGCAGGGCGCCGAGTTCTTCGAGATCGGCAAGCGCACCATCAATGTGCGCGCCTACGTTTCCGGCTTCGGCTTCCGTGGCCCGGATCAACAAAAGCGACTCAAAGATCTGTCGGGCGGCGAGCGCAACCGTGTGCACCTGGCCAAGCTCCTGCGCAGTGCCGGCAACGTCTTGCTCCTCGACGAACCCACGAACGATCTCGACGTCGATACCCTACGCGCGCTGGAAGACGCGTTGCTGTCCTTCCCCGGCTGTGCCGTGGTCATCAGCCACGATCGCTGGTTCTTGGATCGCATCGCAACCCACATCCTCGCTTTCGAGGGCGACAGCCAAGTCGTGTGGTTCGAGGGCAATTACCAAGACTACGAAGTCGATCGCAGGCGCCGCTTGGGCGCCGAAGCGGCGCAACCGCATCGGATCAAGTACAAGAAGCTCATTCACTGATTCTGGGATCCGGGGAAGGGATCCTTTCCCTTCCCCGGCAAAACCAGGTACGCTGAACGAGCCATGATTTCCTACGCCGATTTCGAATTTGCGATTGCCCGTTGGAAAGCACGCATGCTGGGGGTGCCTGCGCCGATGGGGGCGACGGTCTCGGGTATGGTCGAGTCCGCGGTTCCTGTTGCGACGAGCCCTGACGACGTCGAGAGCTCGCGCCGCCAGCCTGCAGCTGCCTCGGGCAGCATCATCGTCAGCGATTCGCTCATCGATCCGCCGCAAAAATAGCCTTCTAGAAATAGGCGCGAACGCCCAGGCCGACGTCGATGTCGAAGTGCAGCGGCGGGAAGATCCACAGACCGGGCGCGATTTCGAGATAGACCTCGAGCCACTGCGGCCGGCGGAAGGCCAAGTCCAGTCCGACAGGCACGCGCGCAAAAAGCGCTGCCGAGTGCTGTTCGTTGTTGTACCAGTACGCGTGGTCGCCGAAAACCATGCGCCCGCCCGCGCCGACGTGCCAGTCGAGCCGTACCGTGCTGTCGACGATGGGCTCTTCGTAGAGGTAGTCGAAGTGAACGCTGAAGGCTTGATAGGAGTCGTTGCACACGTAGCGGTTTCCATTCGAATCGTAGCAATGGCCGTAGTCCCAGAAGCCGACGCCGAAGTCGAGAGCGTCGTTTCGATCCAGGAAGTATTTGCCGATGATGGAGGTGGGCTCGAAAAGTTGGACGCCGAGGCCGAAGGGCCGGCGCGTTCCGACTTCCGTGGCGCTGGCGGAACGAGTGGCCGAGAGGGCGACGAACACGGTTGCAAGAATGATGACGCGTTTCATGGCGCGCATCCTAGACGATTTGCGCGGCCCTCGACAAATCTCGCCATTTCG
>CAZTTW010000320.1:0-5821 GCA_964616265.1 uncultured Myxococcales bacterium
CGAGCCCGACCAAGCCATCACCATGGGCCAAGTCGCCAAGCTCAAGAAGAACCTGCTACGTCTGCGCCTTCCCGGCAAACTGATGTTTCTATTCCGCATTCGGATTGGCCTTTATGCCGTGCTCGCGCAACTCGGCGCCAAGCTCGACTGGACCTCTCTCGAAGAAGAGCTGGTGGATTCAGTGACGCATTGACAGTGCCGAGTCCTGGCGCAAGCATGCGCCCATGAAACGTCTCGCTTGCGTCTTTGCGCTGATTGCCTGCGCGAAACAGCCGCAGAGTCGGGCGGAAGCGAAAGCCCCGACGACGCAAGCGGCGCCTCCAGCAGCGGCGACGGAAACCAAGCGCATTCGGCATGCCCAGGTTGCGGGCTCGTGGTACCCGGGCGACAAGGAACATCTAGCTGCTGCCGTCGACGCCATGCTGGCCGAGGCGAAGCCGCCGAAGCCGTCAAAGATAGACGGAAAAATCGTAGCGCTCATCTCACCTCACGCCGGCTATCGCTTTTCCGGCAAGGCGGCGGCAACCGGCTACGCACTCTTGCGCGACCAAGACATCCGGCGCGTGGTCGTGCTTGCGCTATCTCACCACCTGCCTCTGCGGGGCGCTTCGATTCCCGACGTGACCCACTTCGAAACGCCGCTCGGGTTGATTCCGCTCGATGCCGCTGCGGTGGCGCGTTTGCGCCGAACCTCGGTCGTGGATTCGGTCGAGCGCGCCGAGATGGAAGAGCACTCGCTGGAGATGCAGCTGCCGTTGCTTCAGCGTGTGCTGCCGTCTTTCACCCTGGTGCCGATTCTCGTCGGTCAGATGCGCGACGCCGAACAGGCCGAGCTTGCCACGGCACTGGCCGAAATCGTCGATACGCACACGCTGGTCGTCGCCTCCAGCGATTTCGCCCACCGGGGCGAAAACTACGGCTACGAAGTGCCGGCGGGCAAGGGCACGATTCAAGAGCGCCTGGCGCGCGTCGATGATGTCTCCGTAGAGCAAATCCTGAAGCTGCGCCGCCGCGGCTTGCTCGATCATGCCGACAAGACCGGCACGACAATTTGCGGCCTGCAGCCCATCGCTCTGTTGCTGGACCTTCTGAGCAAATTCCCCGGGATGCGCGGCCAGGTGGTAAGCCGTTACACGTCGGGGGACGTAACGAACGATTGGTCCAGCTCGGTGACGTACGTGGATGTGGCTTTTACCGGCAAATGGCCGGAGCGATCCGTACTCGAAAACGCGAGGGCAGGGGAAGAAAAAATGTTTCCACTCAGCGAACAGGACCGGGCCGCGCTACTGAAGCTTGCCCGTGTTTCTCTGGAAGCCTCGGTGCGCAAGCATGCGTTCGAGCCGGCGGCAAAGCAGGCAGTTCCGAGGACGCCATCCCTGGAGCGCAAGGCCGGCGCCTTCGTCACGCTCAAATGCAAGATGAGCGACGATGGCCGCTGCATCGGGCGCGGCGAAGATTTGCGCGGCTGCATCGGCACCATCGAACCGACTGATTCGGTCTACGACACCGTCGCGCAGCGGGCGGCCAGTGCGGCGCTGGAGGATACGCGTTTCCCGCACCAAGTGACGCCTGAGGAATTGCCCTTCATCACTATCGAGATTTCGGTGTTGACCCCGCCCGAGTCGGTGAAGAGCGCCAACGACATCGTCATCGGAAAACACGGGATCATTCTCATCGCCGGCTGGAACCGCGCGACCTTTTTGCCGCAAGTCGCGCCCGAAGAAGGCTGGGACCGAGAGACCACGCTGCGCCATCTGTCGCGCAAGGCCGGGCTTGCGGACGATGGTTGGAAGAAAGCAGAATTCAAGGTCTACGAAGCGATCGTTTTCGGTGAAGACGCGCATAGGTAGACCTTTCAGGCGCTATACTTCGGCCGTGGCCGATCGTCGTCGCTTTTTGCAGACTCTTGGCGCCGGCGCGCTGGCGTTTGGTGGATACGGCTCTTCTCTGAAAACGCAGCGCAAGGCAATGGCGGCCATTGCAAGCAGGACAAGTGGCGAGCCTTCCACCGGCAAGCCTCGGGTTGTCGTGGTGAAAGCGAAGAAGGCGCTGGTCCACGGTTACGACGCCGACCGCGGCGCCTTGCGCGCCATGCTCGCCGCAGGGCTGGTCGCTCTCACGCAACAAAAGGATCCGGTCGCCAGTCTGTCCAAGCTCGTGCGTCCCGCCGAACGAATCGGCTTCAAGATCAATGGCCTGGCTGCGCGCCAAGCAGCGACGCACGTGGAGCTGGTGGACGAGGTGTCGGCGCTGCTGGCGAAGGCCGATGTCGAAGGCCGCCAGCAAATTGCCTTCGACCGTTTCGCCCGAGATCTGTCGGCGTCGGGCTTCTCGTCCAGGCTCGGTCGCTACCGCTGCGTGGGCAACGACGAAGCCGGCCACGAGGAAGAGCTTTCGCAGATGCCGTCGTCGGCGTCGCGCCTGTCGCGGGTCCTGACCTCGCAGGTGGACGGCGTGATCAACTTGCCGGTGCTCAAGCAACACATGCTGGCGGGCATGACCGGTGCTCTCAAGAACAACTTCGGCTGCATCCACAACCCGAACAAGATGCACGTCGACCGCTGCGATCCCTTCATCGCCGAGGTAAATGCCATCCCGGCCATCCGCGACAAACAGCGGCTGGTCATCATGGACGCGCTTCGACCCGTGGTGGATCTCGGGCCTGCGTACCAGGCGGGCATGATCGAAGTGGCGAACACGCTGATCTTCGCGACGGATTTGGTGGCAGCCGATGCCGTTGGCCTGGAGTTGCTCGAGAAACTACGCGCTCGCCACGGCTTGCCCACGCTCGCCAAAGCCGGTGTCACGCCGACCTACCTCGCGACGGCTGCAAAGATGGGACTCGGCGTTTGCGACCTGTCGGGCATCGAGGTCGTGACGATCGAGGTTTGATGATGGTTTCGCGTCGGGATTTCTTTCGTACCTGTGGCGGCGTTGGCTGCGCACTCGCTGCGGGCGCGTCGGCCGGCAGCGGTCTTCTTCGAGCAAAGCCAGCTTTTGCGGGCAACGTGCCCCGGGCGTATCCGGCGCGCTTCTGGAAAAAACTCGGCCAGAAGCGAATTGAATGCGAGCTGTGCCCCAAACACTGTCAGGTCGACGATCGCGAGCGCGGCTTTTGTGGCGTGCGCGAGAACCACGACGGCGAATACAAGACCTTGGTGTGGGGACAGCCCTGCGCCATCCACGTCGACCCCATCGAGAAGAAGCCGCTCTTTCACTTCCTGCCCGGCACGCGCGCTTTTTCCCTCGCGACCGCCGGCTGCAACCTCGAATGCAAGTGTTGCCAGAACTGGGACATCTCGCAGTCGAAGCCTGAAGACGTGGATTTTCGTTTCATGCCGCCCGACGAGGTCGTGCGAAACGCGAAGGACTACGACGCCTGTGTGACCTTCACCTATTCGGAGCCTATCGTCTTTCTCGAATACTGCATCGATACGGCGATGGCCGCACGCAAAGCTGGCGTGCGCACGACCATGGTCACGGGCGGCTCGGGCGAGGCCGCGCCGATGAAGGAAGCGCTGAAGTTTCTCGACGCTGTCAAAGTCGACCTCAAGGGTTTCACCGAGGATTACTACCAGCGCCTGTGCAAAGGAAAGCTCGAGCCGGTGCTCAAGACGCTTGAGGTGATCCGCGCCAGCGGCGTCTGGCTCGAGCTGGTTCACCTGTGTGTCCCCGGCCAGAACGACAGCGAGCCGGAAATCCGCGCCATGTGCCACTGGGTGAAGACGCACCTGGGGGCCGATGTTCCGGTCCACTTCACGCGTTTTCACCCCGAATATCAGATGAAGAATCTGCCACCTACGCCGAACGCCACGCTCGTGCGCTGCCGCGAAATCGGCCTCGGCGAGGGGCTACACTTCGTCTACACCGGCAACGTGCCCGGCTTGGCGGGCGAAAACACGACCTGTCCCAAGTGCAACAAGGTCGTGGTCGCGCGCCGGGGCTTCGAAGTGGACGAGATCCACCTGAAAGCCGGCCACTGCGCCTTCTGCGGCGCTACGATTCCCGGCGTATGGAGCTAGGCCAACCTCGAAAGTCCGTGTTTGCTGGCGTCGCGGCGGCTGGCGCGGCATCGCTGCTTTCGCAGGTGGTCTTGCTGCGAGAGATCCTGGCGTCGGCGCAGGGAAACGAGCTGATGGTCGGCATCGTGCTGGCGCTCTGGTTGGTGCTCACAGGTATCGCCAGTATGGTTGGCGGTCGATTGGCACCGGCGAGGGCAGGGGCGTGGCTTGGTCGCTTCCTATGCGCCGCGCCGGCTCTTCTGCTGGCATCGCTGTGGTTCGTGGCGTGGGCTTCGTCGCCCATCGTCGGGCAGGAGTCGTCGCTGCTTCGCTTGGTCGCCAGCTCGTTCATCGCGCTGCTGCCCGCGTGCTGTCTGTCCGGTCTGGCGTTCGCTTGGGGGCTGGCCAGCGCCGGCGGGAAGGCGAGCGCCGGTCTGCTCTACGCGCTCGAAACGCTGGGCGCAGCGGCCGCCGGCATCGTCTTTCACTTCTTGTTGGCCGATAGGGTCGCGAGCGTCGGGATCCTGATTGGCGGCGGTGCAGTGTGTGTCTTGGCCAGCGTGTTCCTTGCGCGTACGCGCTGGCCCGCAACGCTGGCGGCTCTCGTCGCGATCGTCGCATCGGCCGTGGCTGCACCGAAGGTTGCCCGGTCACTCGTCGAGGCGCGCTTTCCCGGTGAGCAAGTTCTTGCCCTGCAGCCATCACGCTACGGCTTGCTGGCCGTGGTCGCGCGCGGAGAGCAGCGCGCCTTCTTTCACGATGGCGAGTTGCTCTTCACGACCGAAGACCAGCTCGCCGCCGAGGAGCGCATCCACTTGCCGCTCTTGCTCCATCCCAATCCCAGGCGCCTGCTACTCATTGGCGGCGGCCTCGGCGGTGGCTTGGCACAGGCGCTTCGGCACGCGCCCGAGCACGTCGACTACGTCGAGCTGGATGCAGCCATGCTTTCGCTGGCCCGCAGGTTTGCCGACCCGGAGACCCGTCGGGCTTTGGCGTCTCCCCAGGTTCGCGCTGTCACGGAGGACGCGCGCCGTCTGCTCGCCGGCTCGTCCGGCCGCTACGACGTCATTGTCATCAGTCTTCCGATTCCGCAAAACGCGCTCGTCGCGCGGCTGCTCAGCCACGAGTGTTTCGTCGACGCCAAGCGGGCCCTCCATCCGGGCGGAATCTTGGCCGTGGTCACGCCTGGTGCGGAAACCTACCTCGATGCACCGGCTCGTCAGAGGCATGCCTCGCTCCTGGCCACGCTGTCTTCCGTCTTTCCGTCCGTCGACGTAGCCCCAGGTGCCGACACGATCTTCTGGGCAGCCGAGCAGGCCGTAGACGCGCGGCCGTCGCTTCTTGTCCGGCGACTAGCCGAGCGTCACCTGCGTCTTCGGCAAGTCGGGTCGACTTGGCTCTTCGACCGGCTCTTGCCTTTCCACGCCGAGGACTACCGTCGAGCGCTGGCGACAGCGCAGCCCATCGAGAATCGCGATCTTCGACCCTTCGTGTACCTGCTTGGGCTTTTGGAAAATCTTGAACGCGTCTCGCCGTCGCTGGCGCACCTCGGGTTATTCCTGGCTCGCCTTTCTTGGCCTTGGTGGGCGACGGCCTTTGCCGTTCCTCTTTGCCTCTTGCTGCTGCTGCCTCGGCGGTCTCGAGTTGTGCTGGCGGTGGCAGTCGCAGGTGGCGTCGGCATGGCCTTGCAGTTGGTGCTCTTGCTGGCCTTTCAGTCGCTCGTCGGGCACCTCTACCACGCGATCGGAGCCTTGCTCGCCTGCTTCATGGCTGGCATGGCGGCCGGCTCGCTGGCAGCGCGCCGCTTTCTCGATCTCCCT
>CAZTTW010000321.1:0-5812 GCA_964616265.1 uncultured Myxococcales bacterium
CGGTGTGCGAATCGCCGCAGCAGATGGTCATGCCCGGCTGGGTCAGCCCGCGCTCAGGCCCGATGATGTGCACCACGCCGTTCTCGTTCGCCGACGGCGAGAAGAAGCGGATGCCGAAATCCTTCACGCTCTTCTCCAGGCTTTGCAGCATCTCTTCCGCGATGCTGTCTTTGTACGGGCGCAACTTGCTGTCCGTCGGCACGATGTGGTCCACCGTGGCGAACGTGCGTTCGGGAAACATGACTTTCAGCTTGCGCTCGCGAATCATGGCGAAGGCCTGTGGCGAGGTCACTTCGTGCAGCAAGTGCAGGCCCATGAGCAACTGCGCCTGCCCCGACGGCAACTGGCGAACGACGTGTTTGTCGAAGACCTTTTCGTAAAGTGTTTGGGCCATGGGTTAATCCTTCTGGTTGCGGTTACGGGTTGCGTACTGTTCCAGGCGTTCGGAAAGATGGGTCCCGAACGCGACGAATTGCTGAATCTGGGCCGGCTCAAGCGTGAGCCAGATTTTTTCGATGGCCAGCTCGCGCTCTTCGCGCAGGGTTTCGAGCACGCGCTTGCCCTTGGGCGTAAGCACATACGAGCGCTGACGCCCGTCGGACTTCGACAGCGAGACGCTGACCAGATCCTTGTCGAGCAGTTGGCGCAGCGTCTTCGACACGGCAGCCGCCGAGCTGTCGTGCGTCTTGGCAAACATGCTCGGCATGAAGTGCTCGCGCGAAATTTCTTCGAGCACGCCCCACTGCCCGTCGGTCAGCCCGACCGACAGCGCCAGCGTCTCCCGGCGGCGCCGGAAGGAATCCGACAGTCGCCGCAAGCACGCAATGGCGGCGTGCACCTGCTTGAGGTCCGGGCGACGAGAGAGTATCTTGGTTGCCACATGACAATAGTTAACTACGGTTAACTAAATGTCAAGGGCGAGCATTCAGGAAAGCGGACGCTCGGCTGTTGCTGGCTATCGCCGGGAGCGTCTCCGTCCGTCCCGTCGAAATCACTCCCGGCCGCCAGCGCGCCGAGCTTGCGACCGCTCGCGGAAGGAACAACGGAAGAAACAGCGGCGCTGGGTTCGGCGAAGAAGGCGCGCTTACAGTGCGACGGCGGTCGTCGTCGCGACGGCGGTGCGGTCGTCGACGAGCCAGCTGTCGGAAAGCTTCATCACAGCCACCACGCTTGGCAGGTGGCGGACGCGGGCGCGGGCCGCGAGCTCGCGGCGGAGCAGAACGGCGGCGCCGGTGAGCAGCGCGCGTCCGAGGGCGGGCGCATCGCGGTTCTCGGCTTTCTCGAGGGATGTGCCGCTGGTCCAGCGGTTGAGGCCGCCGATGGCAGGACCACACCAGATTTGGTAGTCGGCCTGGCGGGTAGGTTCGCCGATGCGAGCCCAACGCGAAGACATGCCAAGGTACCAGCGGAAGCACAACGCCATCTTGTGCTTCTCGTCGGTGCGCGCCCGCTCCGCCTCTTCCGGCTGGCGGCTCATCCAGTAGCGCTCGGTCTCTTGCCAGATGTCGGCGAACGTTCGCTTGAGGATCTGCGTCTCGACCTTTTTACGCTCGGGCTCCGGGATGGCGTCGAACGACGGATAGGCCTTGTAAAGCTCGTAGAGGCGCTGCGCGCGCTGCGGGTACATGGTGCCACGCTTGAGCACTTGCACTTTGCCGCCCATTTCGAACATGTCCGAAGCCGGACACATCGCAACGTCGGCCATCGACGCCTCGGCCAGCATCTCGCGCACGCGCGGAGCCGTGCCGGACTGACGGCAGGCCTGGTTCACGGAGCCGGTCACGATGTAGTCGGCACCCATGGCAAAGGCAGCGTGCACCGACAGCGGCTCGCCGATGCCGCCGGCGGCGCCCAGGCGAATGGAAATTCCGCGCTCGGCATAATTGTAGCGCTCGGCCGCCTGCTCGCGCTCGTGCAGCATCATAGGCAAGAGCACCGAGAGCGGCCGCCGATCGGTATGGCCGCCGCTGTCGGCCTCACACGTCAGCTCGCTGGCGACCGGGATCTGCAGCGCCAGCTCGGCTTCCTCGGTCGTGATCTTTCCAGCGGTGCGCAGCTCGGCGATCATCGACTCGGGTGGCGGTGCCAGGAACTGCGTCGCAACTTCGGGACGGCTGACTTTGGCGAAGACGTGGTGAGGCGCGACGATGGTTCCGTCGGCCGCGCGGTGCAGACCCTTCGCCCGGTAACAGACCAGCGGTGCGGTCAGCGAGACGAAGGCGGCGGCCTCGACACGGGTCACGCCCATCGAAAGGTAAAGCTCGACGGTCGCCCACTCGGCTTTCTCGTCGTAATAGTTGTGTAGCAGATTCATGCCGAACGATTCACCGTTCGGTAGGCGCTTTTGGATCTGCCGAATGGCGTCTTCGATGGCCGGCAAGGGCAGGGCGCCCGCTCCGAAGAACGCGAGAAATCCCGCCTGCGCCATGTCGACTACCAGATCGATCGAGGCGATACCGCCCGCCATCGCGCCAGCAACGTAGGCGCAGCGCAGGTTGTGCTCGGCGCGGAATGCTGCCGAGCCCAGGTTCTCGATGCGAACCGCGGGGATGACCCCTGCGAGGTTGTCCAGCGATAGCGGAGCACGCTCGGTGAGGATCGTGTTACGGCCGTCGTTGACAGCGTAGAGCGGCTTCTCGATGTTACGCAGAGCTGCGAGGAACTGGTCCGTGGTGCTCGCTGCCAGCGCAGGAATACGCGTGACCGATTGCGGAGCTATGCGAATAACAGAATCGAGACCATCGGCAGTCGATGACTGCGCGGAAGACGGTAGAGAATGCAAAGGTTGCCCTCACGTGGTTGCGTTTGTCGACGGGCGCGCTGGTCTGCAAGAAGCCAGCCAAACCCAGCTAGCGGCGAAGCTGTCGCCAAATTATGAAAAACTTGACGAAAAAGGTCCCGATTTAAACGTCGTGCGTTGGAAAGGTGCGAAGCAGTTTGCGCACCTTGCGGGGAAAGGTGCGCAGATCTTTACCCCGGCAGCGCGTTGAGGAGTGCTAGCCCGCTGTCGGGCTGCCTTGTGACTATTCGCCGACGGCGCCGAAGGGCGCGAGCCACGCGATGATCACGGGTGGAACCGAGACGAGCAGCACGAAGAGGAAAAAGTTCGGGTAGTGCAGGGCGGTTTGGATGCGGCCGCTCACCATTCCGGTGAGCATCATATTGAGCGCCATGATTCCCGTCGCGAAGGCATAGTGGGCCGTGCGGTAGCGGCCGGGCGACAGCTCTTGCATCATGTAGAGCATCATCCCGACGGTACCGAGACCGTAGCCGAATTTTTCGATGAGCACGACGCAGCCTATCCACGTGAGATTCGTGGGCATCGCGTGGCTCAGATAGAAGTACGTGATGTGCGGAACGTTCAGCGCAAACGCGAGCACGACGAAGACGCGACGAAGCGTCAGCTTGGCGGCGAGAAAACCGCCGAGCAGGGTTCCGCCGACGAAGACGATCGTGCCGATGGCATTGATGTGGCCGAGCACCATGTTGTCGAGCCCCAGTCCGCCCGCCGAACGCGGATCCAAGAGGAAGAGCGGACCGATCTTCTCGATGAAGCCCTCGCCGAAACGGTAGAAGAAGACGGCGGTGATCATCATCCAGATGCGCGGTTTCTTGAAGAAGCTGACCCACGCATCGCCCGTCGTGCGCAGGGCTTCGGACACGCTGCGAGCAGCGTCGGGTGCCTTGGCACCGGGCGGGAGAAGATAGAAATGCCACAGCGCCGCGGCGCCCATGATCGCGGCGATGAGTAACATGACTATCATCCAAGCCGTGAACCACGCGGGATTGGGTCCCGCGGCTGGCGCAGGTTTACCCGCCGCCGCCCAGTCGAAGAGAATCTTCGTGAGGCTGACGAGCGAGCCGGACACCAGCACGCGGCCGAGGTTCCACGCCGCTCCCTGGATGCCGATGTAAAGCGCCTGCTCTTTGGCCGTCGACGACGTCAAGTACACGCCGTCGCCCGCGATGTCTTGCGTGGCGGACGAAAACCCGACGATCCAGAAAAGCGCGACGGAAAGCGGAAGGTAGGCCGGTAGCTTCAGCGCGAAAGCCAGCAGCGAGAACCCAACGACCATGGTTGCTTCCATGGCCAGCACGAAGAATTTCTTGGTGCGGAAAAGCTCGACGAGCGGCGCCCACAGCGGCTTGATCACCCATGGCAAGTACATGGCACCGGTGTACGTGGCGATGTCGGTGTTCGACAGGCCGAAGTTCTTGTACATGATGGCGGCCATGACGGAGACCGCGATCATGGGTGTGCCCATCGCGAAGTACAGGCTCGGTACCCAGAGCAACGGATGCGCGCGTTTGCCTTCGGCCGACATGCGATACCTCTATCACGTCGACCATATTCCGTAGCGCGGGACCATCGACTATAGTCGTGCGCCATGAGCACGGCGGACGTCGCGGCAGATCTCTTCAAGACATGCAACTGCGCCCACGCAGTCCTCTCGGCGCTCGGACCACAGGCGGGTCTCGGCACGGCCGAGTGCTTTCGCGTGGCGGCTGCCTTTGGCGGTGGCATGGCCCGCATGGGAGCCACCTGCGGCGCGGTGACCGGCGGGATGATGGTGCTCGGCCTGCGCCACGGCGACCGGCGCATCCAAGAACCGGCAGCGCGCGCCGAGTTCTACGGAAAAATACAGGATTTTTCGGCACGCTTTGCCGGTAAACACGGCTCAACGATGTGTCGCGAGCTGATCGGCTGCGACCTTTCGACACTCGATGGCCAGAAGACGTTCAACGACAACGGCCTACATGGCGGTATCTGCACGACCTTGGTTCGGAGTGCCGTCGAGATTTTGGAAGAAATGGAAGGCGGCAAATGACTCCAATGACTCCAACGACCGACCAGACCGTTGCGCTCATCACCGGCGCGAACAAAGGATTGGGATTCGAAATCGCACGCCAGCTCGGCAAGCGTGGGCTGGTGGTCGTCGTCGGCTCGCGCGACCAAGCCAAAGGCGAAGACGCCGCGGCCAAGCTGGCCAGCCAGGGCATCGAGGCGCACGCGGTGAAGCTAGACGTGTCGAGCAAAGACGATGTGGCGGCCTTGCCCGGCTGGATCGAGCAAAAATTCGGTCGCTTGGACGTACTGGTGAACAACGCCGGCGTCGCCGAATGGAAGGCCGACGACGTCGACTCGTTTCGCCGCACCTTCGAGGCCAACGTGTTCGGCGCGGTCGCCGTGACCTACGCGCTCTTGCCGCTGCTCAAGGCCAGCCCCGCTGGTCGCATCGTCAATCATTCGAGCGTGCTGGGCTCGCTCACGTCGCTGTCGAAGCAGCCGGAGATGTTCGGCAACTTCGTGATTCCCGCATACACCGCTTCGAAGGCGGCGCTCAACGGCTTCACCGTGGCGCTCGCGCACAAGACCCGCGGCACGGCCCTGAAGGTGAATTCCGCGCACCCCGGTTGGGTGCGCACCGAGCTCGGCGGACAGAAAGCGCCCATGTCCGTCGAAGACGGGGCCAGGACAGCGGTCCTGCTGGCCACCCTGCCCGCCGACGGAGCGACGGGCCGGTTCTTTCACATGGGTGAAGCGCTGCCCTGGTAAGGGCCGCGACCCGCGACCGAGATCTATTTTCGTTTCGCCAAATCGCCGGCGCGGACTTCGGCCAGCTTGGTCGGGTCGACGAACTTCTGGATGGCCGCGTTCACGTCGGCCACGGTCAGCTTGGCGATTTTCGCGTTCAGGTCGCTCCAATAGGTGAGCGTGCGGCCGAGAAAGAGGCCCTGGTTTAGCTCGCCGAGGACGAAGTCGTCGTCGGCGATGCGGCCTTCCCACGCCTTGGCGTAGCTTTGCTTCGCA
>CAZTTW010000322.1:0-5797 GCA_964616265.1 uncultured Myxococcales bacterium
CGAGGCAATCGAAGATCTTGTTCACCAGTACCTCGGCTCGTCCCTTGGACACCTTCTTCAACTGGGCAACGTGCTCGATCAAGTCGGACTTTGTCATAGGCTCTCCACCGTGTTTCTGCCGGGCCGGGGCCGCCGTGCCGTCAAGGTAGGCTGTCTCAGCCAAGCGCTCAAATTCTCATCGGCAGAAATTGCGCTGACTTGACCTTTTGCGTTTCCACCGTAGGTTACCTGCGTCTAGCGAGCTTTTTCAGCCGTCCTTTTTCGACGATGAAGGCTGGTAGGATACAGTCCCTTACCTACTATGGCAGTGGTGACCTTCACGACCGACTTCGGCACGGCCGACGCTTATGCAGCGGCAATGAAAGGCGTCGTGCTCTCGCTTGCCCCGGATGCCGTGCTGGTGGACGTCAGTCATGCGATTCCTCGCCACGATGTTCGTGCTGGCGCCTTGGCGTTGGCGCAGTCTGCGCCCTATTTCCCGGTGGGTTCGATTCACGTTGCCGTCGTGGATCCCGGCGTGGGCGGCGAACGCGCCGAGCTGGTCGTCGAGGCGCAAGATCGAGTCTTCATCGGACCCGACAACGGCATTCTAAGCCTGGCGACGCGGGCGCCCCGCAGCGCTTTCCGCATCGAGAATCCGCTTTTTCGCCGACAGCCTTGCAGCGCGACCTTTCACGGGCGCGACGTCTTCGCGGTGGCCGCCGGACGGATCGCCAGCGGAATGCCGCCCGGCCAGGCCGGGCAGAAGTCCGATGCCATCGTCATCCTGGATCTCGCACCGAGTGGGGGCCTAAGCGACGGCGCGCGCGGTGCAGTGGTCCACGTCGATCACTTCGGTAATCTGATCACATCCTTCGCCGAGTCCTCCGAGCCCTTTGCGTTCGGTCGGTGGCGGTTGGTTTGTGGCACCGCAGAGGTTTAGCTGCTTTGCGCCCGGACTTTTTCCGACGTCGAGGCGGGCGCCCTCGTGCTTTATGCCGGCAGCAGTGGCCGAATGGAGATTGCCGTGCGCGATGGCTCCGCGGCCGAGCGACTTGCGGCGCGCACCGGTAGCGAACTTCAACTGTGGAGATGCGCATGAGACGCGTTTCGATCCTTTGCGTTTTGGCGATGGTCGCGGTCTTGCTTTCTTTGGGATGCTCCGTCGGAAGTGGCGTGGGAGCTGCCAGCGGCGAGATTTTCGAATATGGCTGCTCCAAGAGCGGCGACTATTGCGCGTCCGATGCCGACGGCGGCGTGTGTGGACCCTCGTCCTACGACCTGCACCCCAGCTTTTTCGCCGGCGAGCCCATCGACGACCTCCGCGAGTACAGCCAGGGGTCGGACAATCTGATCATGTACAATCGGCTTACGATTCGCC
Source organism: uncultured Myxococcales bacterium (assembly GCA_964616265.1). Classification (GTDB taxonomy): domain Bacteria; phylum Myxococcota_A; class Polyangia; order Fen-1088; family Fen-1088; genus Fen-1118. Next base: position 1,361 of record CAZTTW010000322.1, read on the forward strand.
TGCAGCGATCGGGCAAACGGATCGAGCAGAACGACGTGCTGACCTTCGACATCACCAGCTCGTACGAAGTCGCCCGCTGCGTGCGAGGCCGTGCGCTTAAGGACGGCACCAACGATTGGGACGAGGCCAACTGCTTCCGCGCAAGTGCTACCGCGCCCGGCCGCATCCGTCTGCAGTGGGACAGCCCCGTGCAGGCCTCGCTCGCTCTCAAAGCAACGTGCACCGCGAACCTGGTGGCCAGCGCCGTGTCAGCTCCCGTTCCGCTCAACTACAGCTCGACGCCGAATCCCACGGTGACGGATGGCAGTTGGCAATCCTGGGTCGAGTTCGAGCAATTCGGCACCGCCGCGCAATACGATCGGGCGCCCGTCGATCGCGATCCAGTCAGCGGAAAATTCCGCATCGAGCTCGAGGATCGCATCTACGCGAGTACCTTCTTGGTGACGTTGGAGGACGACCAAGTCGTCACGGCTGCGCGCAACAATCTGCCGAAACCATCGCCGAGTATAGGTGGCAGCCTCGGCGGCGATCCTACGACGGGCCGTTTCGACTTCGACATTCGGCGCGGACAAGGCGCGCAGTTTTTCCCGTAACCGGCCTTGGCGCGCAGTCCACTGCCCATTGATTCGCTGCTGGCGGAGACAGCCAGTGCGCTTGCGACCGGTCCGAACCTGGTGATCGAGGCGCCGCCAGGCGCAGGCAAGACGACGCGCGTGCCGCCGGCGTTACTCGAGACCGTGAAAGGACAGATCATCGTGCTTCAGCCACGGCGGCTGCCTGCGCGCTTGGCGGCGTTGCGGGTGGCGGAAGAGCTGGGCGAAGAGGTCGGCCGCAGCGTCGGCTATTCGGTTCGATTCGAAGACGTTGGCGGACCTCGGGCGCGCATCCGCTTTATGACCGAGGGTATCTTGTTGCGGCGACTGCTTGCGGATCCCACCCTCGACGGCGTGGGCGCCGTGGTGCTCGACGAGTTTCACGAACGGCATCTGGCCACCGACCTGGCGCTCTCGCTGTTGGCGCGACTGCAGCGGAGCATCCGTTCCGACCTGCGCCTGGTCGTCATGTCGGCCACTTTGGAGGCCGAGCCGGTGCGTGACTTCTTGGGCGGCTGTCCCGGAATTCGCAGCGACGGGCGCGCCTTTCCCGTGACCGTCGAGTACGTCGACGCGCCCGACGATCGTCCGCTCGCTGAGCGGGCGGCATCGAGCGTGCGGCTCTTTCTGCAAGACGGTTGCACAGGCGACCTTTTGATCTTTCTGCCCGGCGCGGGAGAAATCAGGCGGACCTGGGAAGCCCTCGAGTCGGTCGCCGGTTCGAAGAACTTGCTCGTCCTGCCCTTGCATGGCGATCTGCCGCCCGCCGAGCAACAGCGCGCCGTGCGGCCCGACAACCGCCAGAAGGTGATCCTTTCGACCAACGTCGCGGAGACGTCGGTCACGATTCCGGGCGTGGTCGCGGTCATCGATTCGGGCCTCGCGCGCATTGCCTCGCACTCGCCGTGGAGCGGCTTGTCTCGCTTGGCAGTCGCGAAAATCAGCCAGGCGTCGGCGGTGCAGCGGGCGGGGCGCGCGGGTCGAACGTCGCCCGGTCGAGCGCTGCGGCTTTACCCTCGGAATGACTTCGAATCGCGCCGGAGTCACGATGTCCCTGAAATTCGCCGCCTGGATCTTTCCGAGGCGCTCTTGACTCTGGCCGCGCTGGGGATTGGCGACGTTCGGCGCTTCGAATGGTTCGAGTCGCCGGACGAGTCGTCGCTTGAAGCGGGCAGGGCGTTGCTGGACAAGCTTGGCGCTGTCGATCCGGCCGGTGGCTTGACCGAGCTCGGTCGCAGAATGGTGCGCTTCCCGGCCCATCCGAGATTGGCGCGGCTGCTCGTAGAAGGGGAAGCACGCGGTGTGGGCGAGGATGCGGCGACCTTGGCGGCGCTGCTTTCCGAGGGTGACATCAGTGACGAGGGCCGGGCACGCTTTGGCGGCGGTCGGCAGAGCCAGCTCTCGCAGGAAGGCGCGGACCTGCTAGAGCGGCTCGATCGCTTCGGCCAGGCGCGAAGCGCGCGCTTCGAACGCGGGCGCATGCGCGCGCTCGGCGTGAACGCTCGGGCGGCGGAATCGGTAGACAAGGCTCGGCGGCAGCTCGCGAGCGCGCTCGGGCGAGGCAAGGAGGTGGTCCGTCCGATCTCACCCGAAGCGGTGGACGCAGCCTTGGCCATGGCGACGCTGACGGCGTTTCCCGACCGGGTCATGCGGCGGCGCTCGCCCGGCGCTACACAGGCCGTTCTGGCAACCGGAGGGGCGGCGGAGATCGGCCCCTTGCCGCCTGCCGATCTTCTTGTCGCGGTGGACGCCGAGGAGCGGACGGCGCAGAAGGGGCGCAGCGTCGTCGTGCGTTTGGCGGTGGGCATCGAGCCCGACTGGCTGCTCGACTTGGTGCCCGGTGGCTTGTCCGAAACCGAGGCAGTGGCCTGGAATGCCGAGACCGCCCGGGTCGAGCTGACGAGCCGCCTGTGCTACGGCGCAGTCGTCTTGGACGAGTCTCGCAAGGCTGCGCCGCCGTCGCCAGAGGCGAGTCGAATCTTGGCGGATGAGGTACTCGGAGTTGCCGGAAACACCGGCGCCGTGACCGGCGTCTTGGCGTCTTCTGTTCAAGTAAAACTTGAGATTTTGCGCGAGATCTTTCCAGAGCGCGACATTCCCGCTTTCGACGAGGCGCACGTGCGCACACTTCTCTCCGCGGCGTGCGAAGGGCTGACCAGCCTGGCCGAGCTTACGGCGGTGCCGATGGAACAGCGGCTGCGCCAGGCGCTTCCGCCTGCAGTCGTTTCTCTCTTGCGCGAGGCCACGCCCGACCACGTTCGGCTGCCGGGCGGCCGCCAGGTGCCGATTCACTACGAACCGGGCAAACCGCCGTGGATCGAGTCTCGGCTGCAGGACTTCTTCGGACTGCGTGCCGGTCCCACGGTCGGCCTCGGTCGGGTGCCGCTGACGTTGCACCTGCTGGCGCCCAACCATCGCGCGGTTCAAGTGACCAGCGACCTGACGGGCTTTTGGCAAAAGCATTACCCCGCGATTCGCCGCGAGCTCTCGCGACGCTACCCGAGGCACGCCTGGCCAGAGGACGGCGCTACGGCAGCTCCGCCTCCGCCAAGGCCGCCGCGGCGGTAGACGAGCCTCTGCTACGGAATCCACACCGGCGGGGGCGGCGGGCGGGTCTCTTCGTCGAGGCAGGTCGGCTCTTCGCCCCAGGCGAGCGATCCGCTGCTGTAGACGGGAATGTGCGGGGTCTTGGGCGGATCGGGCGTGGCATTGCACACGCCGGCGCCGGTGGTGGGTGCTGGTGCCAGCGAGCTGTAGCTCCAGTCGTTGGACGAATCCCAGGTGCAGCCGGCGCCGTTGTTGGTGCCGATGTCGATCATGAGCGTCCGCGGCGCCTTGAGCTGGACGATGCGGCCCCAGAACTGGTAGCTCTCGAAGCCGATTTCGACGTAGTAGGTGGACGCGCTCTTGGGGCAGGGCTTGGGCTGGCTGATGGTGGTGGGCTCGCCGAACTCGGTCGCGCCGCGGTCGTAGATGAGGCTGGCGGTCACATCGCTGATGGAGCCGCCCTTGGCTTGCAGCTCGCCGATGTCGAAGAAGTACTTGATGCTCAGGTGCTGGTTGTAACGGGGCGGGTGAATGGTCTCGTTGATCAGCGTGATGGTCACCTGCGAACGGCAACTGCCGGCGTCGTTTCGGCTCGACAGGGTGTAGTACTCGTCGATTTCCGGCTCGGTGGGCGGAAACTTGGCCAGCGGGCACTGTCCGTTGCCTTGCAGTGCATAGTGGGCGGCGAGGGCGGCGATGAGCGAGGTGTTGTAGTCGATGGTGACCTCGTTGCTGCCGAAGTCGTTGCGGTCGTCGATGTGGCCGTCCTTGCTGTCGGGACCGTTGACCAGGGCGCCCCAAATGATGTGCCGGTTGTCCTTCGGCGTGCCCGGTTGACCACAGATCGAGGCGTGTCCGGCAGCGTGGTGCGGCTGGTTGCAGTAGTTGCTGGTGAAGCCCATCATGTACGACTTCTCGAGCGGGTTGTTCCCCAGGATGTACTCGATCTGCCGCTTGGCCCACGGAACGATGGCGTTCTTCGAGGTGGCATCGGTGTCGCCGAAATACTTGGCGTAAAGGAGAGCGACGAACTGGCCGGCCGAGTTGTAGCGGGCCGAGCCGTAGTCTGTGAGGTCCGAAAACCCGGCCGGCGTCGTGGGCACCGTGCCGTCGGTCCACTTGATCGAATCCTTCTGCGCGATGATGCGCATGCCTTCGGCGAGCGCATGCTTTTGGTCGCGCAGAATCTGTGCCAGCTTCACGAACACGCCGCTGCGCAATGAGTTCCAGCAATGGGTATGCGATTCCGTCCAGCAGTTGGCGTTCGCGCTCTGCAGGCAGGTGGTACGGAAGCCGG
>CAZTTW010000323.1:0-5796 GCA_964616265.1 uncultured Myxococcales bacterium
TCGCGCAACACCACGGCCATGCTGAAACCGTCACGGCCCTGTGCCTCGTACACTTCCGCGAGTGCCTCGCGCACCCCGGTATCGTCCGGTGCCAGCGAGACGCAAACTTCGTAGGCCGCCTCGGCCGCGGAAAGGTCGCGTAAGCGACGTCGGCAGGTCTCGGCCAAACCGCGCCACAGCCTCAAGAGCAGCGGTCGCTGCTCGGTCGACAAATTGGAGCCCACCCGCTTGATCATGCGGCGGTAGGCTCGGGCGAGCTCGCGCCAATCCTGCCGCTCGACCAAAATATGCTCCAGCCGCTCGAAGATTTGCCGATCGCTGGAGTCTTCGTCGAGAGCGCGGTCGTAGAGCGCCACGGCTTCCATCGGCGAATCGAGCTCGCTGCCGAGAATACTGGCGAGCGCGTTCAGGTAGCAGATCTTGTCCCGGCCCGAGGTGATCGCGACCAGTTGTTCGAGCACATCCACGGCACGCGACCAATGCCGGTTGGACGTGTGAATCTCGACCAGCTCGTGGAGCACGCCGACGTCCCGCGGACGAAGCTTCGCCGCCTGCAAGTAGCTGGCAAGGGCGGCCGCGGGATCGTGCAACTCCTCGCGCTGCAACCGCCCGATTTTGCACAAGAGCTCGAAGCATTCCTCGTCGGGCAGCGGCCCGCGCAGCAAGAAACGGTAGCGTTCGATGAGCGCGGTGGCGTTGCCCGGCCCCCGACCTTCCATCTCGGCGTTGGCCTTGGCGAGCGCTTGGCGAAGGCCCGGCAGATCCGGTGCCAGGTGTGTGGCCTCGACGAGCGCAGCGGCACCTTCTTCAAGGTCGCGCATCGCCAGGTGCGCGAGCCCAAGCTGCATCCAATGACCCGCGCGCACCTCGCCAGTCATATTACTTCCGTCTGCGGCCAAGAGCCGAGGTACGGTGGTCAGCACGTCCTGCCAAAGTCCCCAATTGCCGGCAAGCTGCGACCAATCCCGCAACGTCGGCACGTGGGTCGGCAGAATGGCGAAGGCCTTGCGGTAGTTGGCGCGCGCCCGATCGACACTGCCTGCCATTTGCGCCGACCACGCGGCCTTGTGCCAGAGCTCGGCCGAATCGAAGGCAGCGTCCTTGGCCAATCCCGCCATGCCTTCCAAGAGCGGAGCCGCGGACGACCAGTCGTTGCGCTTCCACGCCGCATCGGCCAGTGCCGCCAGCGCTTTGGGATGATTCGGCGACCAGGAGAGCACACGCATGTACTGCACGGCGGCCGCCTCGGCGTCGTGCAATTGGTCGCGGTAGATGTCCGCCGCGTCCAGTGCCAGCTCGATGCTGTCGAACGGATCCACGGCATTGCCCGCGGCACAGGTCAGGTACGCGGCCGCGCGGTGCCAGTCCCCGCGCTGACCGTGCAAGAGCACAAGCGCGCGCACGGCCGTGAAGTTGCCCGCGTCCGCCGCCATCGCGGCTTCCAGCGCCTTCTCGGCGGCGGCCAGATCGCCCAGGTCGTGCTCGTTCCACACCGCCATGGCGACGAGCAGGTCGGCACGCGCCTCGGGACCAAGCTCGGCGGCCAGCCCATCGCACTTGGCCAGCAGCTCGTCCCACCGATTGTGAACGGTGGCCAGTCGAGCAAGCTCGCTCCGCAAGCCGTCGTCCGTCGGATCCTCCCGCAGAGCCGCAAGCAACGTGACGAACGCACGGTCGGTATCGCCAAGGTTCGTATCCAAGATCTGCGCCGCACGCACCAGACTGCGCGTCCGCTCGGCCCCATCCGAAACGGACGCCGCACGCTCGACGAACAGCTGGACCAGGTCGTCCCAGCGGTTCTCCGCGACGCAATTGCGTTCGATTTCGCGGAAAGTATCCACCGAGGGAGTGACGTCGATGTCGGTGAACGTCTTGGGTACGTTTTGCAGGAATTCATCGATGATGGGCTTGAGCTCGGAACTACCGTCGTCGTCCAGGTCGACGGCATAACCATCCACCCCGCCAGTATCGATCTCTGTTTGCTCCGTTTGCCTTGGACGCATCTTGCACCAGCACCGACGCCGAAGTCTTATCCCCGCCAGCGCATGGATCAAGGCCAATGCCCAAAGATAAGTACCTTTCGCGTTCGCGGAATTGTGGCGATCGTGGAACGCGGACGCAAACGCCGGGGTTTTGCGGGCCTGCGCCGTAGGTCCAGCCTTAGGTTGCCGCCATTCGTGCCGATACTTTGAATGGAGCAATGACGATGGTGGACGCTAGGACAAGCCCGGGACGAGGTGGGGGGTTCGATACCGAGGAGCTACGAGCCCTGCGGCAAGAGCTGGTTTCCCTCGGATCGATTGCCCGAGCTTATCCGCTCGAGTACTCGCTCGGGTCGATGGAGCTGCTCTTCGAATCTCGACAAGACATCGAGCTACTCGTCGAAACGCTGGCCGAGGAGATCTCGGAAGCGCGCAGCTCCGCCTAGCGGGGCTACTTCGTGAACAGAGCGAGATCCACGGATTCGCCCATCTTCTGGTAACCAGCTGGCCCCGGGTGCAGCCAATCCATCTGGGACCACGTGGCGTAGGTCGCCTGCAACTTGGGTGGGTTCCCACCATCGGTGAGTGCCGCCTCGAAATCGAGGGTGCCATCGAACACACCGCTCTTGATATATGCATTGACTTGCTGGCGGACGCTCTCGTGCGCCGTGGTGTAGTAACTGTTTCCGGCGAACGGCAGAATGGTTGCGCCATAGATGAGCAACCCCTTGGCGTGCGCCCGGCCAATCAGGTCGTCGTAGGCAGCCTTCATGGACGCGAACGATGCGCCGCTGCCAATATCGTTGACCCCGTCGAAAACGATCGCGTACCGCACGCCGCTTGGCGCGAGCACGTCGCGGTCGAATCGAGCCTGAGCGGCGGTACCGGACGAGCCAACCAGATTGGTTGCACCGATCCCCTGATTCATCATCGATACGTTTCCAGTCGCCGCATTCGACTGCAGGCGCGCGGCGAGGATGTCGGTCCAGCGATTGTTCTTGTTGGTATCCGTGCCTCTACCGTCGGTGATCGAATCTCCGATCGCGACGATGCCCTTGGCCGAAGCATCGGCCATGACGTCGATGCCCGAGATGTAGTACCAGTGTTCAGTCGCCGTCGCGGAGGCCATGCTGGCCGCGCTAACGTTGCTGCTGTCGGTTTGCAGATAGGACGTCGTTCGCGAACCCGAGTGCCCAACGACATTGCTGGGAACGCTGCCGAAAGCGATGGTGATGGAGACGTTGCCCTGACTCGGAACTGGGAAGTCGATCGGATCGGACCAGACTTCCTTGCCTTGGGCGATGGTCACGGACGCAGTTCCAGAAAAGGCCAGGGCCTCGTCGGTTGCGGTGTCGATGGTGCTGTCCACCGCGGGTGTTGCTTTGCACAGGGCTAGGTGGGCCGACTTGATGGTGACGGATCCGTTGCCGAATAGGTTGGAGAATTGGACGCGGATCTGGCTGCCGCCCAGCGAGACGTGCGCGATCTGGCGAAGCACGCTGTTCGCAAGCGACGCTGGAGGCTGGTTGGCCGAATCGTAGTAGGGCGAAGCCGTCCACGTGCCCACCCAGTGTTGTGTGCTGGTGCTGCCACCGGCGCCGGTTGCGCCACCGGTGGCGGCACCGTCGGTGGCGCCGCCGCCGTTCGCCCCCGCATCGTCGCTTCCGCCGGTTCCTTGAGCGCCACCCCTTGCACCAGAGCCGCCGCTGTCGCCGCCGGCCGCACCGCCGGAATTGCCCACGCCACCTGCGGCGCTGATGGTTCCTCCAGAGCTCGCCGAAGAGCCGCCGGTGCCGCCTCCGGCCGTACCGGCGGTCGCAGCGCCCGCCACTCCGCCCGTCGCCCCGCCGGAGCCATTTCCGCTTGCATCGCCGGCCTGCCCCGTCGAGCCGCCGCTGGCGTTGCCGGTCGCGCCGCCGCTAGGACTTCCTCCCGAGCCGCCGGGCGCCGAAGACGTGGAATGCCCGGAACTGCAAGCCGCGATCGCCAAGGCAATTCCAAATCCCATGCTCCACGGTCGTCTGGGGGTCATCCTGTTCACCTTGGGCAAGTCTACCTGAGCGCAATTTTCGGATCAGCCGTCCTCGACCGGCGCGAACCTTCCCGTCGGTCAGCAGCGCCTGCAGTAAGCTGTGACGCAGATCGCTTGTCGCTTTGGCGCTAGCGGTCCATCGTCGCAATGACGATGCTGAATGGGTTTGCGCAGAGGACAGATTTCCACCTTCGCCGGCTCTTGGGGCGCGTAGATCCAATTCTGCTTGCAGCCATGGTCGTGGGACTCGTACTGCGCGGCTGGCAGTTCGGGTCGATTCCGCCGGGTCTGAATCAAGACGAAGCCTCGACGGCCTACGATGCGTTCTCGCTCGTCCACTACGGCGTCGATCGGCACGGGATCCACTTTCCCGTCGTGCTGATTTCGTGGGGCTCGGGCATGTACGCGCTCGCATCGTACGTGGAGGCACCCTTCATCAGGCTGTTCGGCCTGAGCGTTTGGAGTGCACGCCTTCCGTTCTTGCTGGCAGGTCTTGCCGCCCTTCCCCTCTTTTTTGGGCTTCTGCGCGACACCACCGATCGTCGCACAGCTCGCATCGGAGTCGTTCTGCTTGCGGCAAGTCCCTGGCACGTGATGGTTTCGCGCTGGGGGCTCGACTCGAATCTTCTTCCTTTCGTCTTTCTCGTGGCGACCGTTCTGCTGGTGCGCTCGGCCGCGCGCCCTCGCTTGCTGGTGTGGGCGGCCTTGGTTCTCGGATTGGCTCTTTATTCTTACGGGACCGCCTACCTCGTCGTGCCGGTGTTTCTCTTGTTGGCGCTGATCCATGGCGTGCGCTACCGCCTTTGGCCAGTGCGGACGATCCTCTGGGCAGCGGCTACCTTCGTGCTCGTAGGCTTGCCTGTCGGGCTTTTCCTCGCCGTCAACAGCTTCGGTTGGCAGTCGATTCGCACGCCGATTCTGAGCATTCCTCGCCTCACGGGCGTGCCGCGCTTTCAAACGATGGGCAATCTGCACCTCTTTTCGGCGGAGTTTCTCAGGCAAGCAGCAACCAATCTCGGCCAAGCGGCCGAGCTGTTTCGTTCGCAAGACGACGGTCTCATCTGGAATGCGATTCCCGGCTACGGAATCCTCTACGGGCTGTCGACCCTGCTCGCCTTGGCGGGACTGGCGCTCCTCGTCGGCAAATACTTCGGACCGGCTCGGCGGGCTTCGTTCCCGCTGCTTGCCTGGTCTCTCGCTGCGCTCGTGCTGATGGCGTTCGTGAGCCCAAACATCAATCGCGCCAACGTAGCCATGCTGCCCTTCATCTTCTGCGTGGCCATCGCCAGCTCGCTCCTGTGGCAATACCGATCGTTGGCGATTCTTCTCTGTGTCCTGCTCGCCGGATCATTCGCCGGATTCGTCGGTGCCTACTTCGGCACCTATCGTCAAGCCGCAGCCGAACCGTTCTTCGCATCCTTCGGCGAGGCCATTCGCTACGCCTCCGAGCAAACCAGGGGCGATGTGTGCGTCACCGACCGCGTGAACATGCCCTACATCTTCGTGCTCTTCTACACGAAGGAAGATCCTCGTTTGTTCGAACGCACCGTCCACTACGACAATCTCGGGGCAGAGTTCCAGAGCGTCGCCTCGTTTGGCCGCTACCGCTTCGGGATCGGCAGGTGCGCCGACTCGGCAGGCGCCATCGTCGCGCGCCCCGAGGAAGCCGCGTCCTTGGGACGCGACCGATTCGCAGTCAAAGAGTTCGAGCGGTACGTGGTCTTGGTGCGACCGAACCACGACAGCGATGTCGGCCTTAGGGCGCCCGATCCAGCCGCGCCT
>CAZTTW010000324.1:0-5778 GCA_964616265.1 uncultured Myxococcales bacterium
TCGGCCGCAGCGCGGATGTCTGCTTCGGTCGGCGGCTTGGCGTAACCCCGGGGATCGCGGCCATTCTGAAACTCGATCATCCAACCCGGGTATTCGGACGGAAGGCGGCTCGCTTCGTCGAGTAGCGCCGCCTGCTCGTGCGTGAGATGCAGCTCGGTGGCGCCTAGATTGTCTGTCAGCTGGTCGATGGTCTTGGCACCGATGATGATGCTGGTGACGAACGGCTTGGTAAGCTGCCAGGCAAGCGCCACGCGCGCCACCGAGGCGCCGGTCTCGTCGGCCACCCGGCGCAGCGCCTGCAACACGCGAGGCAGCCGCTCGGCGCTGACCGGGGGAAAGTCGAAGCTCGAGCGACGCGCGTCGGCCGGCCCCTTCTTTTCGGGATCGAACTTTCCCGACAGCATACCGCCGGCCAACGGGCTCCAGGGCAAGATAGCCACGCCCGCGGCCTGGCACAGCGGCACGATCTCGCGCTCGATGTCGCGTCCGACGAGCGAGTAGTACACCTGGGCGCTTTGAAAGCGAGCCATCCGGTTCTGCTCGGCGAAGGTGATTGCCTTGGCCGCCAGCCATGCCGGCAGATTGCTGAAGCCCACGACCCGGGCCTTGCCCGCGCGAAACACGTCGTCGAGCGCAGCGAGGGTCTCCTCGATGGGCGTCACCGGATCGAAACCATGGATCTGGTAAAGGTCGACGTGATCGAGACCGAGCCGCTCGAGGCTGGCATCGATGCTGGCCAGAATGTGCGCCCGCGAGAGCCCAACCTGGTTGATCCCCGGACCGACGCGGCCGCGCACCTTGGTGGCCACTACTACCTGCTCGCGAGGACGATGAAGCGTCTTGAGCGCCTGGCCCACCAGCCGTTCACTGTCCCCTTCCGAGTACACGTCGGCTGTGTCGACGAAGTTCACCCCAGCGTCGAGGGCCGCGGCGACTAGCGCGAGGGACTCCTTGGGCCCCAAGCGGCCGATGGCTTGCCAAACGCCACTGCTGCCACCAAATGTCATGGAGCCGAGGCACAGCTCCGAAACGTAAATCCCCGTCCGCCCGAGCAGGTTGTAGCGCATGACAAGTGCCTTTGACTCACGTCCGCCGCCAAGTCAAGGCGCCCGGTGACATGATGGTGCTGCCGGTCAGGCGTCGCGCGATGCACTTGCCCGCGGCCCTGCCTACAGGTACATCTCTGCTGACCAACGGGAGCTTGCATGACTTCGATGAAACGGTACGCGCTCCTCATTCGCGGGGTGAATGTCGGCGCGAAGAACAGTTTGCCAATGACGGAGTTGCGTTCGATGCTTGCGAGGGTGGGCTGCACGGGCGTGCAAACCTACGTGCAGAGCGGAAACGCGGTCTTCGATGCCCCCCTCGGCGAGGCGGCGCTCACGAAAGCCATCGAGAAGATGCTCAGCGATTACATGGGCCGTCCCATCGCCATCGCCCTGCGAACGCTCGTCCAGCTGAACGCCATCATCGAGAAAAACCCCTTCACCCACATCGCGACAGTTCCCAAGTACCTGTGCGTGACTTTTCTGTCGCATGCGCCGAGCAAGTCTGAGCTTGCGGCGCTGTATGCGCAGGCCTGGACGCCGGAGCAGGTCGAGGTCGCGGGCAAGGAAATCTACACCTGGCACCCGAACGGACAGGGCCAAAGCCCGCTGGCAGCTGCGCTCGGCAAGCTAAAGCTTCGAGGTGCCGTCACCACCCGCAACTGGAACACAGTGCTCGAGCTCAAGCGAATGCTCAACGGAGCTGCGCCCCGCTGACTCTCGCGGTCGGCCCGACCATGACATTGCCTACCAGCCCGTGAGGTTTTCGCGGTTTGCCCGCACGCAGCCCTCACCGAAGAAGACTCGATGTTCTTGGGTCGCGGTATAGTGGCCGTGAGCCATGCCTGGAGAGGATCTGGCAAAGAGCGGTCTTCCGATCGCGCTGAGTGCCGCGCTCGATGGGATCGCCAAGTCGCACCTTTCGAAGATTGTCTCCAGCTCTGACAGAGAAGTCGAGTAGCAACTACCTCACCATTCATTATGGTTCGGCTACCCCACTCGGGTGGCTGGGCCGTCTGGCCCAGGGGGAGCCACGTCCGGAAGTGTGGGGCTGAGGTCGTAGATCTGGCCGAGCGGTACTACGACAGTTCCACCACCACTAGCTTGCCGGCTTTGTTCAGGCGCTCGCGGATCAGCGGCACGGTTCGCGTGCGAGGCAGAATTCCCTTCTGCTGAAACGCGATGCTGCGATTGCCAGGGTTGCTGGCGGTGCCCACGAAGAAGTGGATGCGGTCGGCGACGCGCAAGAGGTCGCACAGCTGGGTGACGCCGCTCCACTCTTCGTAGCGGGCCGGATCTTCCTCCAGGATGTTGTAGACTTGGGTCAGCGTCACGGCACCTTCGGTCACCAGGTCGACGCCGTCGATGCGGTAGCTCGGCGGAGCGACCAGCGTATTTTCGTCTTGCTCCATTCCCAACTCCCGCCCCAGGTGCCGCGCCACGATCTTCGCCGTGGTGGCGCCACATACGACTTTCCAGCCTGGTGTCGCCAGAAAACGTTCGACGAAGGCGTGGTCGGCCGATGGATGATGAGGCGGGCCTGTGAGAATTGACAACTGCTTTCCTGGCCGGCAATGCGCGAGCACCACCGTGCAATCGTCGCCCAAGTGCTCGCCCCAATGCTGGCGAGCTCGGCGGTGGACCTCATCGGGGATCCGGTCGAGCGGCAGCTTGCGACCGAGTAACCCGTCGAGAAAACGCGCGACTTGGTCACTGCCCCAACCGTCGCGAAACTGGGTGCCAATGCCGGCCTGGGTGATGCCGTCACTCACCAGGCAAATGCCCTCGCCTTCGCCCAGGTGGCAGTTGCTTTCGCCCAGTAGAGCCGCATCGGCGTGGAAGAGCCGCTGCGGAAATACGCTGGCGTGCAGGCCGCCAGCGAGAATCGGCGCCGGCATGTCGTAGGTCAGGACTGTCGCCTCGCCGGAATGGAGGATGCGCGCCACCGCCATAGCCGCGTACATCGGCGTCTCGCCCCGATCCGCGTGGATAGTTCCGACCACGCGAGCAAAAGCGTCGCGCAGGGACACGCCCTGCTTTTCCAGTTCGAACAAGCGAGCGGTGTGCATGGTCGCGGCGACATTCGCGCGAATCCCCGAGCCCATGCCGTCACAGCACACCACCGTGGTCCAGCCCGGGCTGCGCACCACGCGAACCACGTCGCCCGACGGATGCCCTGCCCGTTTGGGCGTGAGGCTGGTGTTCACTTCGACGTGGAGGTATTCCATCGCCATTTCTTGACCGGGTCGTTGCCCGGCAGCGCCGGCTTGTCCGCCAGCTTGACCAAGTTCTCGACAAGGATTTCGCCCTTCGCGGTGCTTTCGCCGAGAAACTGTGCCAACTGCTGCGCGATGGCCACCTGGTGGTCGAGCAACTCTTGCGCCTGAACGATGGTCTGTGCGCGCAGCTTCTCCAGCTTCTCTTGGTCGGAACGGCTCTCGGTGATGTCCACGAAGAAACCGACGTACTGCTGAATCTCGCCCAAGCGGTAAAGGATCTGGTGGCACACGCGATCGTAGCGAGCGTGCTGAACGGTCAGCTCCAGGTGCGCTTTGTCCGCCGAGGCTAGTCGCAGGAACGGCTCGGGATCCATCAGCTCGGAGATGTGCTTGCCCAGCATCGATTCACCCGAGCGGAAGTAGCTGCGAAAGGCCGGGTTCATGCTGAGGATGCGGAAGTGCGCATCGAGAAGCACGATGCCGTTCGGGCTCGCCTCCAAAATGCTGTCAGTGCGGATCTCGGCCAGTCGGCGCATACGCGGCACGCACATGTCCGGCTCGGCCATGCCGCGAACCACGGCGATGGCTTTGTCCCGGCAGCTGGCGTAGCCGCAGGCACCGCAGTCGAGCTGATCTTCGCGCGCGGCTTTTCCCGTCGCGGCCAACACCTCGGCAATGGAGGATTCACTGACAGTGTCGTTTGCAGGCACCGCCTTGGACAAGTCGGCGTCCCAAAGGCAGGCGGCCGAGGCGTTCGCAGGCGTGGGCCCGCTGGCGCGCGCGGCTGCGTAGGCTTCGACGGCGAAGCGGCGGGCGTAGAGGTTTCGCTCGCTACCGGCGGCGGGACCGTTGATGCATCCACCGGCGCAGAAGAGCGGCTCGAGCACGCGCGGCTCCGGGTTGCTGCTCAACAAATCCAGTGCATGGTCCACTTCGACGAAACCGCTCGCCGAAAAGGCGGATGCCCCTAAATTCCGGGTCAGCACGCCGGCCGTCTTCAACGCGCCGTCGGGCAACGGATACAGCCGTGCTTGCTCTGCCAATTCGTCGAAGTGGCTCTCTTCGCAGGCGCCGAGCGAAATCGATTCTTGGCCGAGCCACTCGAAGAGCTCTTCGAAGGTCAGCACGACGTCCACGGCGCGGTCGTATTCGGGCCGTTCGGCTTCTGCCTTCTTGGCCACGCACGGTCCGATGAACACCACGCGAATGTCCGAGCCGAGCCTCTCCCGCAACCAGCGCGCGTGCGCCAGCATCGGCGAAGCGATCGGCGACAAGAGCGACGACTCCGCAGGGCGGTAGCGACGAAGATAGTGAACAACCGCAGGGCACGAGGCCCAGACGTGCGAGCGGTCGGGATGGGCGTGCAGGTGCTCTACGCCAGCGCGGGCAACTTCGCCCGCCGCTACCGCAGTTTCTGCGACGTACGAGAAGCCAAGCCGCCGCAGCGCCGACGGCAGCCGCTTGCACTGCCACGGCTCGAAGAGGCCGGCGTACGACGGCGCCACGCTGACGACGACTTTCCGACTTTCAGCCACCAAGCGCGCCGCCTCGGCCACGTCGTTGCGATACGCCTTCGCCTTCTGCGGGCACTCGCGAATGCACGTGCCGCAGGCAATGCACAGCTCGGGCACGACCTGCGCCTGGCCGTCGTGAACGCGGATCGCCTTCACCGGACAGGCACGCAGACAGCGATGGCAATCGCGACAGCGGGCCTTCCGCGTGAAAACAATCTCGCTAGCCACGGACCGCCTCAGGCTGCGCTGGCGGAGCACCAGCGCCGACCGCGGAGGCGATCGCCGCCAGCACCTGCTCTGTCGTTGCCTTATGGATCGTCACGCCGCCCACCACGACCGTCGGACCCCGGTCGCAGGCTTCGTGGCAGAAGCTGGCCGTGATGTCGACCGCGTCGGCGATGCCAGCCTTTTCCACCTGCGTGATCAAGTTGCGCAGCAAAGTCTGCGCGCCACGCACGTGGCAGCTCGTGCCTACGCAAACGGCGACCGATAGCGGCGCCGGACCTTTGCCTTGCACAAGCAGCAAGCCAGCGCCGTCGATGCGAGCGCGATTCTGGTAGCTCGTGTGCAGCAGGGCGTGCGCCTTCGTTCCGCCCACCTCGCCGAGCACACGCTCGTAGTACGTGGTCACATCGTGGTTCTCGCTCGACCGGTGAAGGTCGAGCATCTTGTCCGCGTGGTGCAACCCCTTGGTGCGCGCTTCGACGGTCGTCGCGCTCCGGTGCGGCGGATTGCCAGCGCCGTTCACGCAGCCTCCCGGGCACGCCATGACTTCGATGAGGTCGTAGGTTTCGTTGCCAGCCTCGATCTTGGCCAGCAGTTCCTTCGCATTAGAGAGGCCGCTGACCACCGCGAGGCGAAGCGGCTTGCCGCCAACTTTAATCGAAACTTCCCGAAGGCCGTCGTCGCCGCGCACCGCTTGATAGGCGGCAAGACCGTCCCGAGCTGCACCCAGTTCTTCGGCTGCTTGTCGAAGCAAGGCTTCGCTCACGCCACCCG
>CAZTTW010000325.1:0-5756 GCA_964616265.1 uncultured Myxococcales bacterium
CGCACGGCGACGCCGGCAATTACTTCGTCACCTTCCTCGAGAACCACGACATGAATTACCGATTCGCGACGTCGTGCCGACCGGAGCAGGTGACGTTGGCGCTGACGTGTCTGTTGACTTTCCCAGGCGTGCCGTCGCTGTATTACGGAATGGAACAGGGAATGGACCAGGCCGGCGACGCGCGCGAATCGGCGCGCTTCTGTCTGTGGCGCAATCCCGGCGTGTTCACGCAAACCCCGCAGCACATCTATTATCAGGCGATCGCCCAGCTCAGCCTTCTGCGACAGCAACAGCCGGCTGCGCGCTATGGGCGACAGTACTTCCGCGAGCTGACGGGCGATGGCACCGACTTCGGTTACTCGCCCTACCCAGGCGGCGTATTGGCCTACGCGCGCGTTCTCAATGACCAAGAGTTGCTGATTGTCGCCAATACGAGCCAGACCGAAACGGCGTCCGTCGGCGTAGTCGTCGACCGGCAGCTGCACGCGCCGGGTGCCCAGCTCAGCGTGCTCTTCTCGAACCTGCCGCTGCATGGCGCGTCCGCGCCTGCGGTGCCCGCGCCTACGTCCTTGGCGAATGGCTGCTGCGTGGCGCCTCTCATGCTTCGCCCGATGGAAGTGCTGGTGCTCACCTAGCATCTCGCTGCTAGACTCAACGGACGTGAAGACCGCAAGCGCCGGAATCCTTCTCTACCGTCGGAGCACCGGCGCGCTGGAAGTCTTACTCGCCCATCCGGGCGGTCCCTTTTGGGCGAAGAAAGACGAGCACGCGTGGTAGATTCCCAAGGGCGAGATTGCGGCCGGCGAGTTGCCTTTGGCGGCGGCGCTGCGCGAGCTCTTCGAGGAGATTGGCGTTCGGCCGCAGGGCGAGCCTGCAGCCCTCGGAACCATCAAGCAGGCCGGTGGTAAGATCGTTCATGCCTGGGCCGTCGAACAGGACTTCGCTTTGGAGCTGCTGCGTAGTAACACGTTCGAGTTGGAGTGGCCGCCTGGTTCGGGAAAGCTGCGGAGCTTTCCCGAAGTCGATCGCGTCGCGTGGTTTGGACCGCAAGAAGCCGAGAAGAAGATCCTCGCGGCGCAGTGGCCGTTCGTCGAGCGTCTTCAGGGGAGCCTCGATTGCTGAGTTTTACCATCGGACGGCGTCGCTCCGAGTGCCACTGCCTGATGGCGGAACTGTGAATTCTCGATTTTCTCTGTCGGGGGTGCTTTCCCACGTGACTGTGCCGTCGCGATTCTTACGGTAGTACTTGTAGTGGATGCTCTTTCGAGCTGGCAAGAGCACGACGGTTTTCCAAACCGGGTCGTCGGAAGCATCTGCGGGAATACCGAGGTCGGTGTTCCAGTTGCCGAGCGCGTCTGCGTCTCCGGTGACATAGAGGTGCTGGCCAGCAGGCACGGTCGCCGTTGCGCGAATGTCGATAGCGACCTCGCCTTTGGCCGGCCGCACCGAGCACGTGTGGTACCGACTGCAGGTGATGCGCGGAATGTCGACCACGGCCCCGGCGTGGATCGAGGCGAGCAGACTGATGTATTCGCCCATAGCCCAATGGAGCGGAGCAATGGATTTGGTCGGTGTGCCTGGCATGGCAGGCGGCGGCGTTACGATGGGCCAGTCGGTGCCGGCCGTCGGTTGCGTCCAAACTTGCTCGGGCAGAAAGCCTTCCGGCGTCGAGAACGCCTTTAGTGTGGCGAGATACGGTTGCCCGCTGGCGCCATTCCCGGTCCGCGCAATCTCGTACATGCCTCGCTCGGCGGTGAAGATCGGCCAGAGCCGGCCGCGCCCGCTTAGGCCGTCGTAGCTCTCGCCATCGTTGCGCTCGCCGTATCCGTCGTAGTTGTAGCGGAACCAGGCATCGCCTTTGCCGACGATCTTCTGTTTCAGGGTCGCGTCGCACTCGGGTAGGGAGCCCACGATGGCTGGATCTGTCGCGCTCTTGACTCCGTAGCGCACGAGCTCGAGGAAGCCGCCGTCGACAATGGCACGCTGATCATGAGCGCCTCCGCCGTTGCCAATGAGCAAGGACGTCGGGTCGTCGGGGCCAGCAGTCGGATCGTAGATTTCAGGACCGATGCCGCTCGCGCGCGGCTTCGCCGGGTTGAGGCGAAGGAAGTAGCGGTGGTCGCCAAGCGGTCCGCTGGTGGTGAACGTCCAGGCCGTCACATTCTGTTGCCAATAGTCGGCCGCGGCAAGGTAGCGACCGGCGCGCGCGACATCGCCGTCCATGCGGGCCAGCTCGGCTGCGGCGACCAAGCCGGCGACCTCGGCGGCAATCGTCGAGGGCGAATAGCCGCTGCTTTCTTCCCAGCGCTCTTCCTGCGTCCACGGTCCATGGGCAACGATCGAATCGGCTGTCGCACGCATGATCGGCCACAGAGCGCCTATTCTCTCTTTGATGGTTGCATCGCCTCTGTCCCAGACTCGCCAGGCCAAGAGCAGCGGCATGGCCTGCTCGTCCATCTGGGTCGCCGTCCAGTACTGTCGCCCGTCGACCCAGGCGTTTTGCGGGAAACGACCTTTTCGCATGTAGCCTTGCGGACAGTCGGGGGCATCGCCCTCGACCGTGCCACAGTCGGCCTTCTCTTGCAGAACCTCGAACAGGTAGTGAACGGCACGCACCGCCGTTGCTAAGTCGCCGGCAGTCACGAGCGCGTTTGCGAATTTGAAGAGGTCGCGCGACCAGACCATGTGGTATCCGGCCGGGTTGCCGTCGCCACTCGATTCGCCCCACGGCGTCCCCATGCCGGCAATCATGGCGCCGTTCGACTTGTCTTGAACGGTCTTGAGGGTCATGGCGGCAAGGTAATATTGCTCGTCCGCCAGCCCACCTTGATTGTCGAGACTGTCCACATACGAATGCCATTCGTCGTCGTAGCGACGTCGCATGGTCCCGAGGTCGCCACCGAGGGTGGCCGTCGCAGTGGCCATGGCCTCGTCCTCACGCGTGCCAAAGCTCAGCACCACGACGAACGTGACAGACTTCTTTCTCTTGTCGCCGAGATCGATCCAGCCGAGCTGGGCCACGTTCCCTTCCTGGGCAACCCCGTACGTCCAATCCATCGCCCTGTCGCTGGCGAGATCGGCGCGGCCATCCGATACTCCGACGAAGCCGCTGGACACCATGGGCCGGCTTTCTCTTACAACCCATGGGCGCGACGCCACCAAGGCGGATGCATGGTCGCCCTGCGATGCGACCAGCAGCGTTCGACCCCGGTATGCCTGCGTGTGGGACGTGTCGCCGGCATTGGAGTTGCCAAGGGAAGGATCGTGGAGGACGAAAAGATTGAAGTCGTCCAGAGTTCGACCGTCGAGGGCTTCGAGAGTCGTCTGGACGACCAGCGAGCTGCGTCTGGAGTCGGTCAGAATCTGCTTGGTGATGCGCCAGTGATGGCCGGAATTCGTCGTGACGACTTGCCAGCGCATACTGTGCGGATCGGGCCTCGTTGCCAGATAGCTCTGCTGCCGCTCTTCATCCAAGAAGGTCTTGGCTCTGTCGACGACGAAGAACTCGAGGTCGACGGACTGGACGGCGTCGAGCGTCGGGTAGAAAATCTCCGATAGCGTGCCGCGGTGGCCGGTGAAATAGACGTGCGAGCTCGTGCCGAGTGCCGTGCCGAGAATCGACTTCTGGGCTGGCGCCCAAGTGCCCGGGGATCCCGGCTGGCCCGGTGCGAGGCTGGCAGCGTCGGCGGTCTGCGAAACGAACAACGAGGCCAAGAGCAGGAGAGCGAGTTCGCCTGTAGTTTTCAATGCCGTCATGAACGCCTTGCGACGCTGAACAACGCGCCAGTACTGTTTGAAGTGTGTAGCACAGCGGACTGGCCTTCTCCTTGAATGACTCGATTGTGACTCGTAGAGTGATGTGTGCGGTGCACCTCGTTTCGTAGACCGCCCATTCGAGGTTTCTGTTTGGTCACTATCGTGGCTGTGTTTGCCGCACTGATCCCGCTTGCGTTCGCCGTTGCAGCGACCCCCGCGTACCAGCCATCCTCCGAAGAGCAGGATTTCCTGGAAAAGCTGCAACAGGACACCTTTTCGTTCTTTTGGGAAACGACGTCAGCCGAAAGCGGACTTGCGCTCGACCGTTTTCCGGCCAATGATCTCTCGAGTATCGCCGGTACCGGGTTTGCGCTGACGTCGTATGTCGTTGCGGTGGACAAGGGTTGGATCACTCGCTCGCAAGCCGCGGACCGAACGTTGACGACGCTGCGTTTTCTTTGGCGCGCCCCGCAGGGGCGGGCGCCAACGGGCGTCGCGGGCTACAAGGGCTTCTTTTATCACTTCCTGGACATGCGTACGGGCTATCGCGCGCCAGGATCCGAGCTTTCCACGGTAGATACGGCCTTGCTCATGGCGGGCGTCCTGTCGTCGGCGGCTTTCTTTCAGGAGAACAATCCGACCGAGCGAAGCATTCGTCAACTCGCCCGCCAACTGTACGAGCGAGTCGATTGGCCGTGGGCGTACTCTCGGCGCCACCCGCCGCTCTTGAGTATGGGATGGACGCCCGAAGGGGGCTTTATCGCTGCCGATTGGCAGGGATACAACGAGGCCATGCTCCTCTACGTGCTCGCGCTTGGTTCGACCACTCATCCAATCAAGAGGCAGGCGTGGCAAGCGTGGACGTCTACGTATCGTTGGGACGACTCGGATGGTTTTCCGCGTGTGGCGTTCGACCCACTGTTTGGGCACCAGTACTCGCACGTCTGGATCGATTTTCGTGGCATTCAGGATGCCTACATGCGCGCGAAGGGAATTGACTATTTCATCAATTCGACACGAGCGACCTACGCCAATCGAGCCTACTGTGTCGCCAATCCAGCAAAGTGGACTGGCTATGATGCCCAGGTGTGGGGACTCAGCGCCTCGGACGGCCCACTCAGGGTCGGCGACGAAAACGCGGTCTCCGACAATCGCTTCCACGCTTACTGGGCTCGCGGGGCCGGACCGGATCGCCGCGACGATGGTACGATCGCGGTGACCGCAGCGGGCGGTTCGGTACCCTTCGCGCCCGAGTTGGCGATTCCGACGCTGCGCTATTTTCGCTCGCGCTTTGGCGATCAGCTGTACGCCAAGTACGGCTTCAAGGACGCCTTCAATCTGTCCTTTCCGAGCTCGCCCTCGCACGAGCCTGGCTGGTTTGCCGATCAGTACGTGGCCATCGACCAAGGTCCGATTCTGCTGATGGTGGAAAACTTTCGGACCGAGCGCATCTGGACCTTGATGAAGGGCAATCGGTACATTCGCAGGGGACTCGTGCGGGCAGGTTTCACGGGCGGCTGGCTCGACGGAAAGCCGGCGACGTCCACGGTTAGCAGTCTCCCGGTATCCGCGGCGGCGACGCCACTCTCCGGCGAGTCCCGCTAGGCAACGCCCGACTGTGCCCATCTCTATGTGAATTCTTCGTGAAAAAATGCACAGGCCGATAGGCCGTCGGAGGCGCAGCCGGAACAGTCTACAGCTGTGAGATCTTTCAAATTCTGCGCCTTCGTGCCGACTCCTGGCTCGAAAGCCAGGCTTTTTTCTTGCCGGCCGACCAGCAGACAGGCCAGGGTGGCCTTACAATCTGGCAATTCGTCTCATGAATACCTCTCCAAGGGGTGCAGCCGGCGGTTGCTCGGTGATAGAAACGGTGCCCAGATGGCTAGACGTCGCCCGAAAATCCTCGTCGTGGACGCAAACAAGGAGGCATCCCTTGCGCTCCATCTGGTGCTTTATGACCACAACGAGGAGTTCGACGTTCTCCTTGCATCGGCTCCTGA
>CAZTTW010000326.1:0-5756 GCA_964616265.1 uncultured Myxococcales bacterium
ACTGGCCCACGATGCCCAGGCGAGGAGACGAGCCAACGCTGACTTCCGCTACGTCGCGGATTCGAACCGGCACACCCTTTGCGGCGGTAACCGTGACGTCACCGATGTCTTGGATCGAGCGAATAAGGCCGACCCCACGCACGTCGAATGACTGGTCGCCCAACTCGATACGTTGACCGCCGACGTTCTGATTGGCATTGGCAATGGCGCCTTGCAGCTGCGACAGTGCGAGGCCACGACCACGCAACCGATACGGGTCGACCTCTACGTGATACTGCTTGGTCAGACCGCCGAAGCCGACCACATCAATGACGCCAGGCACCTGCCGGAATTGCTTCTCCAGAATCCAATCCTGAACCGTCTTCAGATCCGCCAGGGAATAGCCTTTGCCCACGACTTTGTAACGATACAGCTCGCCGATGGCGCTCCACGGAGAGAGGTCGGGCGATACGCCCTGGGGCAAGTTGACGAAATTGAGCTGATTGAGGACGCGCTGCTGAGCTGTGAAATAGGATGTGTCCCATCCGAAGTAACACTTGACATCCGCCAGGCCGAAAAGGGACTGCGAGCGAATGTGTTCCAAGCCAGGCATACCGACGAGCCCGGTTTCCAGCGGCAGCGAAACGTAGCGCTCGACTTCCTCGGCGCTCCAACCCTGTGGCTGTGCGATGATTTCGATCATCGGCGCGACCGGGTTCGGGTACGCCTCGATGGCGAGTGTCTTGTACGAATAAAGACCGACGCCGATGAGGGTCAAGACAAGGACGAACATCAACAGCGGCGCGCGTAGAGCGCCCGCCACGAGCTTGGCAATCATGATTAAAGCATCCCCGAAAGCAAGAGCGCGCCTGAAGTCACTACCCGCTCTCCGGCCGAAATCCCGCGAATCACCGGCAGGTATTCGTCGCCGAGCTCTTCACTCACGGAAATCGGGCGACGTTCGAAGCGCTGCCTGCCGTCGGCAGTCTTCCCTACATTGATGAAGACCATCGTCTGATCTCCGAGATGCAGGACCGCGCTGCGTGGAACGGCCAGAGAGCGCTGCTGATCCACTGCCAGTGCCGCAGTGGCATACATTTCAGGTTTCAAAGAACGGTCTTCATTTTGAAGCTTGCACCGGACTTTCGCCGTGCGCGTGGCCGGATCCAATGCATCGGACACCCAGTCGGCCGTGCCTTTGAATACCCGAGAGGGATAGGCGACCACTTTCACCAGACACTCAGCCCCTTGTCGCACGCGTCCTAGGTCCATTTCGAACAAATCGGCCATCACCCAGACAGTGTCGAGCTCGCCTATGGTGAACAGCTCCACCACGGTGCCGCCACTGTATTGTCCCTGCACCTCGGTACCGGGATTGACGTTGCGGGCGATGACTTCGCCCCCAATTGGGGCCCGCAGCGTGTAGGTCTGGGTGCCTTGCCTCGCGCCACCCGCCCGAAGTAGCTGCGCCTTTCTGCGGGCTCGCTGGAGCTCGGACTTGGCTTTGGAATAGCTGCCCTGCGCGGCTTCGAGATCGCGTTGCGAGCCGGCGTGGACGTCGAAGAGCTCCATTTGCCGTCGGAAGTCCTTCTCGGCCGAAATGAAATCGGCCTGGGCCTTCTCTACGTCAGAGAACGCGCTTCCCACGTCGGGCGAGTCGATCACCACGAGTGACTCGCCCTTCTTTACGCGTTGACCCGGTTGCGCATCGATGCGAATCACGCGGCCAGTGACGGGGCTCATGACGTGCGCGACTTTCAGGTCATCGAAGGTAACGCGACCGCTGGTGACGACCAGCCCACCGACCGGTTGCGGCGCAAGAGGCTCAATCGCCAGCCGCGCGGCCGTGATTTGGTCCTGCCATAAGGCCACTTCGCTGGGTGAGGACTCGGCTTGCTCGCGATGCTCGGTATGAGAATCACCGTGGCACCCGCCACAGAAAACCAAAGACAGAAGGATCGAAGGACAAACTTTCATGGGCTTATCTCCAGGCCCACCGCTTGTCCGATGAGAACCACCGCCTGCCAGTAGTTGGCCAAGTCGCCTTCATAGTCCAGCTTGGTAGAAATCAGGATACGTTGGGCATCAAGGTATTCGAGCAAAGACGCTGCTCCTTTCTGGTATTGCAACTGCACCAAGTCGCGTGTTCGTTTGGCGTGTTCCAAGAGCTCGCGCTCTGCGCGCTGAACACGGCTTTCAGCGGACTTGAATTGTGTGAATGCGCTCTGTACGTCATTCAGTACTTGGGCTTCCGTCTTCGCCAGCTGCGCCTTCTGGGTGCTTAGATCAGCGCTGGCTTTGGCGATTTCGCCTTCGAACCGATTGAAGATGGGCGGCGTAAGGGTTACTCCAAGGCTAAAGGTGGGCGGGTTGATAGCGCTTTCGTAGCTCCCCTGGCCACTGACCCCGGCGAAGAGCCCGATGTCAGGGAAGCGCAAGCGCTTATTTGATTTCAGGGACACCTCGGCCCGTTGTTGGTTGAGCCTTGCACCCGAGAGGTCTGGCCGATTTTCGCGAGCGGTGTCCAGCAGCGACTGGATGGATGCGCCTGCCAACGAGACTGGCACCTCGTATCCGGGCAGCTCTGGATCCACCTCAAACGAGGGAACCTGGCCACGGGCACCGAGTAAGAATGCCACCTGTGTGTTCGCTACTTTGACGGCAAGGTCTGCGCGCTCGACATCCTGGTCGGTGGATAGTTTCTCGGTCTCCACTTTCAGGACCTCCACCTCGGAAATCGAGCCGCGCTCATGGCGCGCCCGGTTGAGCTCTGCCACTTTGCCAAGCGTCTCTTGCGCTTCCTTCTGCGTCGCGAGCTGTTGTCGGGCCGCAACCGCTTGCAGATAGCTCTGGCGAAGCAGTCCCTCCAAGGTTCGTCGCGTGTCGGCTTCGCCCTTGCGTGCGACCTCGAGCGCGAGATTGGCAGCGCTAAGCCGAAGCCCACGTTTGCCTGAAACCGTGTCGAAGACCGCTGATGAGTCGGATACCCCGAAGCTCCATGCCAGATCCGAGCAGCCAGCCCCGGAACACGCAAACGAGCGGCCGATGCCTGCGGAAAATGCCGGATTGGCAATGTCGCCGGCAATCAAGGTGTCACCGCGTGCGCTTTCGACCGCGGCCTCGGCAAGGATCAGATCGAGGCCGTGCTCGCGGAACAACCGAAGCGCATCAGCTAAGCGAAGCCTCGTTGGAATGTCGAACGTCGCCTCTGGCTCGCGTGCTGCCGCTTGTGTACTCGCCAGCAGTAACGAGATCGCGATTGCGAATTGCCGAAGCCACGCTCGGCGCGGAAACCGATTCTCAATTGACATACTACTCTCTCGCTTCGGACGCTCGTTTGTTGAGCGGCCGGGGTGAACGTCTCTACGGTCCTTCTAGAATTGCGTTGATGTCCAAACCGTAGGTCTCGATCTTTCGTCGTACCGTCGGGTAGGAAACGCCCATCACACGCGAGATTTCCGCCCGCCTACCCCTGAACTCTCGAATCAGCAAAATCAAATAGTCGCGCTCGACCTCCGCAAGGCTCGGCAGGTTGCAGACCTGCTCGCCCCTCATGCTCGGCACCACACGGAAGCGCGTTGGGTTGGTCGTCGCCGGTTCTTCCTCATCGTAGAACATGATGAAGTGCGCTTCGATCGTATCCTGGGTGCAGAGCGCGACCGCGCGTTCGACCACGTTGCGCAGCTCGACCACGTTGGCCGGATACCGGTGAAAGGTAAGCTTGTCTTCCGCCTCTCGCGAAAATCGCAACGACGGCCTCGTTTGAATCTTGCAATAGTGGTCCAGAAACTTCCTCGCCAGAAAGATGATGTCCATCTTCCGCTCTCTCAGTGGTGTCAGAAAGATGCGACCTACATCCAGCGCATGAACCAACTCTCGACTGAGCTGCGGCTGTTCCAAGAGTTCCGGTACGCTCAATCGGGACGCACCGATAATACGTAGCGGTCGTTGCCCTTCCCCTCCTCGTGCCAGTGTCCCGCGCAACCACTCCTGGCCGTCGGGCCGCAAATTCTGGAGGTCTTCAATCAGCAGTGTTCCCTCGGGCCGCCATCCCCGCATCTCCGTTGAGGATAGGACGTATGCAGGGACGCTCCGAAAGCCAAGGCTGCTCGCCACGGGATCCGAATCGTGCACCAACTTTCCAATTTCCGGAACGCCCGATCCTGGTTCACCTTGAACCAGGATCGGCGTCGACACTATTCTCGCCAGTTTTCGAGCGTCCTCTATGGTCTTTTCGAGAGTCGGAGAATCCAAGATCCAATTTCTCGGCGTGGCGTTGGCCTCCGCAACAGCCCGCCGGACTTCGTGCACCTCTTCCGCCGCTTCTATTCTGTTGCCTGCCGAAAAAGCGTTCATGGCCTTGTCATTCTCCGATCTGTCTGTGTGACGGTTTCTCTCTTCACTGGGTCGCGGCAGTACCGTCTACGGCGTTCCCGCGTCCGGTGCCGTGCAAGCCGAACCGTTGCAGTAGGGATTGAGGCTCGACGTGAGAGGCGTGGGACAGCAATAGCTCTCGGCGCAGGTTGGGGACTGCTGACAGGTCAGTCCGCTGTTGCATTCATTATCGTCGGGTGAAAGAAGTGGGTTGCACCGATCTCCCTCCTTGCCCTGATTGCATCCGGACGAGACGCTCATCACGGCAATTCCAAGAGCTGCGAACACTATTCGAACAATCATTGAATACGAATTTTGTTTCCTCATTGCAAATTCTCCAGTGAGTCAAGTCTTTCGATAATCCTAGAACCTTGTAAGTGCCGCAAAGATGATTCGATCATCCGTCTTCACGAGGTCCGGCCTCCAGCCAGTCGGCGTCGGCGTGTTGGTATAGCCATCTGGAGACGTGACTCCACCGTGCCCCGCGAAGTAGGGCGTGTCGGCCTGGCGGTGGTTGAACTCCACATCCAAGGTAAGTAGCTCGCTTGGCATGAACTGGATGCCAAACTCGTAGTCGAATGCGTTGAACTTCGTACCTGCGCTGTAGTCGAACGGCGCCGACGCGGGGGCCACATTCAGCGGTTGACCTATCCACGTAGGCGATGCATTGCCGGTCGGAGCTAGCACGAGATATCTACCGGGGTTGTTCATGAAGCCACCGCCGACGTTGAATGCGAACTTGTCGCCGAACCACACGCGATGATAGGCCATCGCACTGAGGAAATGCTGCGTGCAAGGCGTGTCCTTCGTGCAATTGCCGTAGCTGCCGCTTCCATTAAATGGAGTGACACCGTCTCCATGCTCGAACCCGAGATCTGCCGTAATTGAAAAGGCTGCCCGGGTGGCCGGAAACCAATCGGCGACGGGTTTGGGACTGTTGAGATATCGAATCTGTAGACTGTTGTCGCTGTGGAAGCGAATTCTGCCGGGCGCGTCCTGCGTGTCCCACCCGACGTAGTCGTTCGTAATAAGCGAGATCCACTCCTCGGGTCGCCAGAGGATCTGCGTGCCGAAACCTGGCATTGTATTGAACTTGCTGTATGTCTGCCACCCGTTGATAAGCCACAACTCGACCTTCAAGCGGTCGGTGGGGAAGGTCTGGATGCGGATACCGTTGAAAAACCAAGGAGTGTTGTCCGAGGTGAACGAGGGCAGATACATCCAGTTCTCGTAGTTGTCGTACGAAAATAGCCCGACGTAGGACATGAAGATACCTGCGTCGATGTTGATGCCGTTCCAGACGTCCAAGTGGTAACCGCCGTAGGCCTCGCTCACGTACCGCATGGCCGTCTGCAGGTCGAATTGACCGCGGTTGGTGCTGGCGTCGTTTCTCGGCACCAGGG
>CAZTTW010000327.1:0-5739 GCA_964616265.1 uncultured Myxococcales bacterium
AAGCCTTCGTGCCCAAGCCCGGTGTCGACTATGGCGACAGCGAGGACGACAGCGGCCCGTAGGCGTGTGAAACCCGCGTCTTTGACGCGTTTCCTGTTGTAAACTCCGCGCCGCTTTCATGGCCTACGAACATCGCACCGTTGAACCGAAGTGGCAGGCGCGCTGGCGCGAGTCGGGATTGCACCGCACGACGTACGATCCCAAGCGTCCGAAGTATTACGCGCTCGACATGTTTCCGTACCCATCGGGGGCCGGCCTTCACGTCGGCCATTGCGAGGGCTACACCGCCACCGACATCATCACGCGCTGGAAGCGCATGCAGGGCTTCAACGTGCTGCACCCGATGGGCTGGGACGCGTTCGGCCTGCCCGCCGAAAACTACGCCATCAAGACCGGCATCCACCCGCGCATCACGACCGAAGATGCCATCGCGAATTTCCGTCGGCAGATCGATTCGGTGGGCTTTGCCTACGACTGGGAGCGCGAGGTCAATACCACCGATCCGGCGTACGTGAAGTGGACGCAGTGGATCTTCCTGCAGCTTTTCAAGCAGGGCCTGGCCTACGAGGGCACCGTGCCCATCAACTGGTGTCCGTCGTGCAAAACCGGGCTTGCCAACGAGGAAGTCACGGGCGGCCGTTGCGAGCGCTGCGGGACGGGCGTCGAGCGCAAGGACATGCGCCAGTGGCTCTTGCGCATTACCCGCTACGCCGACCGGTTGCTCGAAGATTTGTCGCTTTGCGATTGGCCGGAATCGACTCTGGCCATGCAGCGAAACTGGATCGGTCGCTCCGACGGCGCGGAGGCGATTTTCCGCATCGCCGGCAAGGACGGCTGGGCGACCAGTGAAGAGATCAAAGTCTTTACCACGCGGCCCGATACCCTCTACGGTGCGACCTACGTCGTGCTCTCGCCCGAGCATCCGCTGGTCGAGCGCATTGCCACCGACGAGCAACGAGAGGCGGTGCGCGCCTACCAAGCGGCCGCGCGCAAGAAGAGCGATCTCGAACGCACCGATCTGTCGAAGGAAAAGAGCGGCGCGTTCACGGGCGCCCATGCGGTCAACCCGGTCAGCGGCGAAAAGACGCCGGTGTGGATCGCCGATTACGTTCTCGCGACGTACGGCACCGGCGCCATCATGGCCGTCCCGGCGCACGACCAGCGCGACTGGGAATTCTCGACGAAGTTCGGCTTGCCGATCAAGCAGGTCGTGCGGCCTTCCGACGGAAGCACGCCAGAGGCTGGTAAGGCGTTCGTCGACGAAGGCGTCAATATCAATTCCGGGATGCTCGACGGCCTTGTTACGACCGAGGCGAAAAAGAAGATCTGCGCGTACCTCGAATCGAAGAGCTTGGGCCGCACCACGGTCAGCTACCGGTTGCGCGACTGGGTGTTCTCTCGCCAGCGCTACTGGGGTGAGCCGATTCCCATCGTGCATTGCCAGACCCACGGCGCGGTTCCGGTGCCCGAGGCCGCGCTGCCGGTGCGCCTGCCCGAGGTCGAACGCTACGAGCCGACCGGCACGGGCGAGTCGCCGCTGGCCGGAATCGAAGCGTGGGTGAAAACCACGTGTCCGGTGTGCGGCGGTCCGGGCAGGCGCGAGACGAACACCATGCCCCAGTGGGCCGGCTCGTGCTGGTACTACCTGCGCTACCTCGACGCGAAGAACGACAAGGCCGCGTGGTCGCCCGAGGCGGAAAAGCAGTGGCAACCCGTCGACCTTTACATCGGCGGTGCCGAGCACGCTGTCTTGCACCTGCTTTATTCGCGTTTCTGGCACAAAGTTTTGTTCGACCTTGGTTACGTGTCGACGCCCGAGCCGTTCAAGAAGTTGCGGCATCAAGGAACCGTCCTCGCGTTCTCCTACCAGGACAGCCTGGGCCGCTACCACGAGCCCAGCGCCGTCGAGCTGAGGGGAGACGACGCCTTCCTCAAGACCACCGGCGAAAAGCTAAAGGTGTCCGTCGACAAGATGGCGAAGACCAAGCTGAACGGCATCAACCCCGACGATGTCGTTGCCGAGCACGGCGCCGATGTCCTGCGCCTGTACGAAATGTTCATGGGCGAGTTCGAGCTGCCGAAGCCCTGGGATCCGCGCGCCATCGAGGGGTGCTCGCGGTTTCTCAAGCGCGTGTGGCGTCTCGTCGAGGAATTCGATGCAACCAAGGCGCTCGCTGATGATCCGCATCTGCGGCTGCGCCACAAGACCATCAAGAAGGTGTCGGGCGATCTCGAGCGCATGTCGTTCAACACGGCTATCGCAGCGATGATGGAATACGTGAACGGAATGACCGGTAGGGGCGCGACTCTGGAGGATCTGCTAACGCTCGTGAAATTGGTGGGGCCGTACGCGCCCCACCTGGGCGACGAAGCGTGGGAGAAGCTCGGCCAGAAGGGGTTCCTTATCGAGGCCGCCTGGCCTACCTTCGATCCGGCGCTGACCATCGATGCCATCGCAACGTTGGCCATCCAGGTGAACGGCAAGATGCGTGGAAACCTGGAAATCGCACGCGACGCTGGCGAGGACGAGATCCGCAAGCAGGCGGTGGCTGTGCCCAACGTTGCCAAGCATCTCGAAGGCAAAACCGTGCGCAAGGTGATTGTCGTTCCCGGCCGCATCGTGAACATCGTCGTCGGCTAAGGGCCGTCGGAATTCCGACGGTTCTGCTCGGTACGCCATTTTTCGTCACCCTGTGCCGCAAATTGCGGGCTTGGCGTGCGGCGCGCTGGCTCGGGCGGCCCCGGCTCAGAACAGAATCGTGAATTGCTGCGCGACTGTGTGACGGCTGGGCAAAAATTGCCTCGTCCGGCACGGCCATTGCTGATCAGCTGGACAGGAGGTGCAATTCGTTCGCGAACGCAGCCTTGGGCCTCTGACATGGCCTCCTATTTCGTACTGGCTTCCTGAAAATTCGATCCTCGACAAGAGCAAACCCCGGGCGACCGGGGGACGCAAAGCCACGGGACTCTCTGAGTTAGCCGGGTTACCGAAAGGAGTCTTCAATGGACCGCAGCTGGGACCGCAGTTGGAACCGCATTTCCGGTTTGGCAGGGCGTGCCCTGCTGTTCGGATCGTTACTGTCCTCTTCTCTTACCGCGTGCGACGGCCTGCCGATGGACGCTGCTCCGGCGGAAAGGGCCGAGACGCAAGCTGGCGCTGTCCAGCTCGCACCCACGGCGCAGACCCCGACCGGCGATCCCATGCGCGCGCGCCCTCGGGATCGAGTCACCGCGCCGGTCGACGACGGGGATCGCGTCGCGCTTGCCGAGCACGTTCACCCGATGGCCCGGCCGGAGTTGGAGGTCGCCGTTGTCGCACCGGACGAACGCATGGATACGATGCTGCTCGTCCTGCGTCCCGACGATGCGCAAGAACAGGCGCTGCAAGAGCTTCTGACGGCCCAGCATGACCCGTCGTCGCCGCTCTACCAAAAATGGCTAACGCCGGAAGCCTTCGCCGAGCGTTTTGGTATTTCGGATGCCGACGTTGCAAAGACGACCGACTGGCTCGGAAGCCACGGCCTCGCGATCGATCAGGTGGGCAACGGCGGCCGCCACATCTTCTTCAGCGGCACGGCCGGACAGGTGGAACATGCGTTCCAAACCGCGATGCGCATGTACCAAGTAGGCGACGAAATCCATCGTGCCAATGCGCTTCCACCGCAGATTCCGCGCGGCCTTGCCTCGGTCGTTACGGGTGTTGTGTCGCTGCACGATTTTCGAGCGGCGCCTTCCAATCGCCAGGTGCCTTTCACCAAGAGCGACAACACCTGGTATTACAACGGCACGATTCAGCAGAGCGCGCTGGTCCCCGGCGATCTCGCCACCATCTACAATGCGGCTCCGCTCTACGCGGCGGGCATCGATGGCAGCGGACAGTCCATCGCGGTCCTCGGACGCAGCAACATCGATCTTGCCGAGGTGAGGCTCTTTCGGCAGACCTATGGGCTTCCGGCCAATGACCCGCAAGTCACCGTCGTCGGCAAAGATCCTGGTCTCGTGTGCGGCGGCGACGAGTTCGAAGCGGCGCTCGACGTGGAATACGCCGGTGCCATCGCCAAGAAGGCGACGGTGAAGTTCGTGGTTGCGGGCTCGACGAACACCACGGACGGCATCTATCTGGCAGCCCAGTACGCCGTTGCTCACAACGTGGCGCCCATCGTCTCGCTCAGTTACGGTCTTTGCGAACGCCTGCTAGGCACCGCCGGAAATGCCTTGATCAATGGCCTTTGGCAGCAGGCCGCGGCGCAGGGCATGTCGGTCTTCGTGTCGTCCATGGACAGCGGCGCCGCGGGCTGCGACGAGATGAACGCAAAGAAGGCAACCGGCGGTTTGGGCGTCAACGGCCTCGCCTCCACCGTCTGGAATACGGCCGTGGGTGGCACGCAATTCGACGACGTCTCGAAGCGCAGCACTTACTGGGCCGCCAGCAACGATCCCGTGACCCAGGCCTCTGCGCTCGGCTACATTCCCGAGTTGGCGTGGAACGAGAGTATCGCCGGCGGCGATCTGCTATCCAGTAGTGGCGGCGTTAGCAGCCTCTACGCGAAGCCCGCGTGGCAGTACGGTCTCGGCGTTGTGGCCGACGGCAAGCGCGACATTCCGGACTTGGCATTTGCGGCCGCCGTCCAAGATCCCTACAAACTGAACGTGGACAAGCAGGTCATGGGCGCCGGCGGTACGTCGGCGGCGACGCCCGTCTTTGCGAGCATCATGGGTCTCGTTCTGCAAAAGATTGGACAGGTGCAAGGGCTGGTCAATCCGGTGCTGTACACGCTGGCCTACAACCAGAACTACAATGGCGGCGCGGCGGTTTTTCACGACGTGGTGAAAGGCAACAACTCGGTGCCAGGCCAAACCGGCTACGCGGCGGGCCCCGGCTTCGATATGGTGACCGGACTCGGCTCGGTCGATGCCACTCAGCTTGTCAACCACTGGCAGGAAGGGTTGACTGCTCCCGGCTTCCAGCTCGCGGCCGCTTCGCCGACGGTGTCGGTTGTGGCCGGTGCAAACACCACCGCCTCGTTTACGCTCAAGACGAACAATGGCTTCGCGTCGACGGTTCAGTTCTCGGTCACCGGGCTACCGTCCGGCGTGATGTCGAGCTTTGCACCGGCATCGCTTGCGACCTCGGGAACGACGACGCTGACGCTTTCGGCGGCTGCTTCGGCGGCTTCCGGCGTTTATGCCGTGAACGTGGTCGGCACGAGCGGCGCGACCTCGAGCTCGGCCTCTGTTTCACTGACCGTCGTAAATGCACCTTCGCTCAGTCTTTCTGCATCGGCGTCGTCGCTGGATGTGGCTGCAGGCATGAGCAAGACACTGGCACTTTCGACCACGCGAGGCGGGTCTTTCAATGCAGCCGTCACGCTGAGTGTTTCGGGCGCTGCCAAAGGCATTACGGTAACCCTCTCGCCGACCAAGATCGCGGCGCCTGGCGGTGGCTCTAGCACGCTGACGGCGAGCGCGGCGTCGACCGTTGCGGTCGGCACTTACACGGTGAACGTCACTGCCACCGGAGGCGGCATCACGAAGACGACCCCGGTTGCGATCAACGTGTTGCCGGCTCCCAGCTTCTCGCTCGCGCTCAGTCCGTCGCCTCTATCCATCGCACCTGGCGCGACGGGAACCGTTACGGCGACCACGATTGGCAATACGACGTTCAATTCAGCGATCAGCCTGAAAGTGACGGGCCTTCCGAAGGGCGTAACCGCATCGACCGGAACGATTGGTGCGCCC
>CAZTTW010000328.1:0-5701 GCA_964616265.1 uncultured Myxococcales bacterium
ACTTCGTCCGCCCAACAATTCAGAGGAACTGCTAGTCGCGACTACCTAGTCGCGCAACAGTCTTCGATAACAAACCCCCACCAGTTCGTGGTGTTCTCGTGCTGCGACTTTCGGCTCACGCCGTGCCATGTGAACAAAACGACTCGCGCGCGACAAAGCGACCATTGCAATGTCATTTCGCCATCCGTATCCTTCAGTCCGAGCTGGTCGGGTACGACTTATGCGAGAGGCTGGCGTCGGGGCATTGGACGTCGTAATTCGAGAAGCGCAGCTTTTGAAAGTGAACCAAGGAGGGACGTATGTCGTCGAGCCGTTCTATTTTTGCGCTGACGGTTTCCGCGTTAGCGCTGTTGGGTGTCTCCTGTTCGTCTAGCTCAATGAGCGGAGGCAATGGGGGAGCGGTTTCGGGGACCGGTGGTGCGTCTAGCACCGGGGGCTCGGGCAGCGGTGGTAAATCCAGTACCGGCGGCTCGGGCAGCGGTGGCACGTCTAGCGCTGGCGGCTCGGCCGCCGGCGGAACTACATCCAGCACTGGCGGCTCGGGCAGCGGTGGCGCACCTAGCACCGGCGGCTCGGGTAGCGGCGGGAAGACCAGCGGTGCGGGTGGCGGCTCCGGCGGAGCAAGCACTAGTCCGACCACCAGCGCCGGGGGTGCGGCCGGAGCCACGAGTAGTGGTACCGGCGGGGCAAGCGCAGGAGGGTCGACGGGAGCAGGAGGCGGGACCACGGCTGGCGCAGTGCCGAGCGCAGGCTGCGGCAAGACCTCGACGCTGACCTTCGGGACGGTCCCGGGCGAAAGTGCCAGTGCGACGGCGGGCGGGCCGAGCAACGGCACCGGCAAAGGCGGCTACGTCAACATTACAAGCGGCGGCACGCAACGCGGCTTCGCCATGCGGCTTCCCGACAACTATGACAACACCCATCCCTATGGGTTGTTCTTCGCCTTCCACTGGAACGGCGGCGACTCCAAAGCGCAAGACACCGGCGGAGACAATGGGTACTTCACCGCCTACTACGGAATCCAGAGAAAGTCGAAGAATGGAATGTTCTTCGTCGCGCCGGATTCCATCGGCTCCGGCTGGGGCAATGGCAATGACTCAGACGTGAAATTCACCGACGACATGGTCAAGTTGATCACCGATAATTATTGTATCGATATGTCGAACCTCATCACCAGCGGCTTCAGCTGGGGTGGTGGCATGAGCTACGAGCTAGCGTGTGCCCGCGCGAGCACGAAGTCCAACACTGCAGGCTACGCTTTCCGGGCGGCCATCATCTTCGAAGGAGCCAACATCAGCGGGTGCGACGGCAGCGGCAAAGACCCCATCGCACTCTGGCAGACGGTCGGCCTTACCGACACCACCTGTCCCGTGAACCTCGCGACGCCGATTCGCGACCAATTCGTCACCAACAATGGATGCACGGGTTGGACCTCAGAAAGCGGGAACCTAGTGGCATCCAAGACGGGGACATCCAAGGATGAGCCGCCGAGGCCG
Organism: uncultured Myxococcales bacterium; assembly: GCA_964616265.1. Lineage (GTDB taxonomy): Bacteria > Myxococcota_A > Polyangia > Fen-1088 > Fen-1088 > Fen-1118. The sequence continues at coordinate 1,497 of CAZTTW010000328.1, forward strand.
CCGAACCCAGGGCAGTACATCAACCCCGGGGGACATGTTTGTACGAACTACACCGGTTGCTCGGCCGGGCACCCGATTCGTTGGTGCGTGCACCAGTCAGGGCACGGTAACGCCATCACGGACGGGACTTCGAGCGTGTACGATGAGTGCGCGAATGTCACCACTCAAAATCCCAATGGCAACTGCTCGGCCGGGTGCCCCTGTACCTGGACCCCGGATGACATCTGGACGTGGTTGAACGACCCAACCACAAACAAGTACACGTCAAACGCCACCTCGGCGAATTAACGTTTCGTGTTCCTACCCGTGACTAGCACCCTTCCGCCTTAGGGAGGCGAAAGTCTTCTCGGACTTGCGCGGTCACGGGGCAGACACCGAACGCCACGAAGTACCACTCGGCTCGCTCGCGGCAGTGGCAGGCGTAAACGTCGGGAAATGTTCCCGGCCTGCCGCTCGCGTCTTGCTTTGACAGTGATGCTGCCGGTGCGCGACTATTTGTACGCAATGGCAGTTCGCGACGACGCTCGTCAGAAACCTTCCGCACGTCTTCTTTGTCTCGTTCACCCTCTGAGTTGTCGGCACGGCAGAGCCCAGTTGCTGTCCCAGGCAGGGCTTCTCTGCGCGGCGCCGCTTCTGCTCTTGGCTTGATCGACAGCCAGTAATGACGATTCGGGCGTGGGTGGGAGTCCCGGGTCGATGGCTGGCGGGGGTGCTCGAACGATCGCCTCCAGCACAGGCGGGGATAGCGGCAGCGGGACAGGGGGCTCGGCGGGTGCCGGCGGTACCATCAGCTCCGGCGGAGTCACAGGAGGCTCGCCAGGCACCGCCTCTGGTGGCGCGTCGGGTGGATCGGCAGGCGGCCCGACCGCCGGATCCGGGGGTATCGCAAGTAGCGGCGGAAAGGCCGGTTCCTCTGGCAAAGACGCAGCCGACGATACCGGCTCCGTCGTCGACGCCGCCCTCGACGCCAACGTCATCGATGCGGCGAATTTCCCCGGCACGAACAATCCCGTACTCGCCGGATATGCCGCCGATCCGCACGTCACTCTGTTCGACGGAACTTTCTATATCTATCCGACCACCGACGGACTCGATGACTGGTCGGCTACGTCGTTCAGCGTGTTCTCTTCAACGAACTTGGTTCAGTGGTCCAGTCGCGGTGTGATTCTCGATGTGCGGAAGGATCTCACGTGGGCCACCAGCCACGCCTGGGCGCCGAGCATCGCACACGTGGGCAGCACCTACTTCTTCTACTTCTCCGCCGACAGTCAGATTGGCGTTGCGACCAGCTCGTCGCCCACAGGTCCCTTCAAGGATTTTCTCGGAAAGCCTTTGATAACCGGTTATCAGTACGGCTGCCAATCCATCGATCCCTACGTCTTCGTCGATGACGACGGTACCGGCTATCTCTACTTTGGTAGTGGTGGGCTTCACGTCGGGAAGCTGAAGACCGATATGGTCTCTTTTGCCAGCGCGCCAACCAATGTTTCGCTGACTGGCGCAAGCGGCACGCTCGAAGGCAGCGCCATGTTCAAGCGGAAGGGAAGCTACTACTTGGCATGGTCCGAGGGCGATACACGTCTCGCCACCTACCAGATGGCATACGCGCGCGCTCAGTCGCCGCTGGGCCCATTCACACGAGCTGGCGTCATCGTCCAGCAAGACACAAGCCGGGGCATTCTCGGCCCGGGCGGGGGCACGGTGCTCGCAATCGCCAGCCGCGATGAGTATTACCTCGCCTACCACCGCTTCAAGATTCCTGGAGGGGACGGCACCCATCGTGAAACGTGTATCGACCGGCTGTCGTTCAACGCCGACGGAACCATCGCTCCCCTCAAGCCGACACTGGAAGGCTTGCAGCAAGGTGTCCAACCGTAGATAGAAGACAACCACGCGCTCGGCACGTGGAGCGCGACCCCGCCTCAGGGCGCGGCCAGGAATGTTCCGTGCTCGGCCATGAGGCGAGCGAGCTCTTCCTGATTGGGCATGCGGCCGTGCTTGCGAAGGAGCCCGGCCAGGCGCTCGAAGTAGAACTCATATCCCGAAGGCGTCAGGGCGACCAGATACCTGGCCTGTTCCGGTTGCGGATTCGAAAAGCCGTGCGCGAGACCGCGCGACGCAAACACCGACTCTCCTGCGACGGCAGTTCGGTAGCCATCGCCAATGCGGAATTTGAGCTGGCCTGAAATAACGAAGAAGGCCTCGTCGTGGCCAATATGAATATGCTCGGCCGGCCCCGCATGACCTCCGTCCATCCGCGCCTCGATGAGGGTCATCGCCCCGGCGGTATCGGACGCCGAGACCTTGATGCGCATATGCCATCCCGGCAGCTCGATGAGGGTTCCTTCGTCTTGCCCAAGAAACGCGCCGCGCCCCCCTCCGCCCATGCCGAGATAGCGTTCGAACGACATAGTCGAAGTTCTGACCGAGTTTTGCGAGGATGCAATTACGCGAGCATCGCCCGCATCAGCTCGTCCTTCTCGATGAAGACGAGGAGCTTCTCCATGGCTCCGCGCTCGGAAAGCACAGTGTAGAAGTCCTCTTTCACGCTGGGGGCAAATTTGACGGCTTCGATGAAGTCGCGGCGGCTGAGCGGGTGCTTCTCTAGGAAAGACAGGAAGCCACTGTCTTGAATCGACTTCTTGAGCAGCTCGTAGGTGTCGCCTTGCAGGTGGCTGACGGCATAGGACGCGGCGCCCACTTGCAGTCCGTGCAGGGACGGCTTCTCGGCGAGGCGGTCGTAGGCGTGCGAGATGAGGTGCTCGCTGCCGCTGGCGGGACGGCTGCTGCCGGCGATCTCCATCGCGATGCCGGACATCATCAGCGAGCTCGACACCACCCGCAGGAAGTCCAGGTCCTGCGGATGCTTGTTCGGGTAATAGAAGAAGGTGTCGGCGGCGTTGCTGCAGATGGTGGCGGCGAAGTCGTTGACCGGCTCGCCGCGCTTCTTGAACGCCAGCTTCCAGTCGAACACCGAGGTGAACTTGCAGAACAGATCGCCGAGGCCCGAATAGAAGAATGCCTCGGGCGCGGAGCGGATGATCTCGGTGTCCAGGATGACACTGTGGGGAATCACGGTGCGGACCGTGCGTCGCGCGCCTTTCACCACCAGCGACGAAAACGGCGAGGAAAAGCCGTCGTTCGAAATGAGCGTCGGCACCGACACCAAGGGGATCTGCTTGATCAGCGCCAAATACTTGCAGCAGTCGATGACTTTGCCGCCGCCGATGGCCACGATGGCGTCGAGCTTTTGCGGCAGGGTCAAGCTATCTTGAAAAATGACTTCGATGTCGTTGGAAGCGGCTACGCCTTCGTGGGCGATCTTGATCTCGGACGAGGCCAGCGAAATGTCGACGGTCTGGGCGAACATGGGCTTGAGCCCCTCGCCATAGAAGAGCGCGATCTGCGAGAAGCTTTCGCTGCGCAGGTATTTGCCAAGCTTGTGAAGCGCGTTCGGTTTGATGCGCAGAAGGGAGGGGACTGTGATTTCCATGAAGCGATGTCTCGGCGGTTGTTGCTAAATTGCCAGCGGATCTATTTCGCCGACGTTGTTGAAGACGTGATTGGGACGGTAGGGAAATTTTTCGAGGGTTTCGAGGGTGGAGACGCCCGACAGGACCAGGCAGGTCGTCATGCCTGCTTCCAGGCCAGCCACGATGTCGGTGTCCATGCGGTCGCCGATCATGACGGTTTCGGACGAGTGGCTGCCGAGCTGCTTGCGGGCGATCATCATCATCAGGGCGTTGGGCTTGCCAACCACGTAGGGCTTCTTGCCGCTGGCGACTTCGATGGATGCCAGGATGCTGCCGGCCGCCGGCTCGAGGCCGCTCTCCGTCGGGTCGACCACGTCGGGATTGGTGGCGATGAATTTCGCGCCCTTGCCGATGAGGCGCAGGGCCTTCTTCATCATGTCGTAGTTGAAGCTCGTGGTCTTGCCCACCACCACGTAGTCCGGGTCGTGCTCGGTCAGCGAGAAGCCGGCCTTGTAAAGCTCGCTGGCCAGGCCGTTGCCGCCGATGATGTACGCTGAGCCGCCGGGCTTCTGGCTTTTGAGAAAGGACGCGGTGGCCATGGCCGACGTGTAGAAGTTCTGCTCGGTCAGGCCCTCGATGCCCAAGCCTTCGAGCTTGCGCAAAAGATCGATGGGCGTCTGCTCGGAGTTGTTGGTGAGGAAGAGAAACGGCGTGCGCGTCTCCACCAATCTG
>CAZTTW010000329.1:0-5700 GCA_964616265.1 uncultured Myxococcales bacterium
AGGCCAATCGGCCGCGAGCGCCGGGGGATCGGGCGGAGAGAGACGCTCGGCAGCAGGCGCTGGCGGCTCTGGCCCCCGCGGAGGCAGCACGTCTTCGGGATGTTCTTGCTCCTTGGGCGGGCATTCGAGCCCGCTTGCGAGCCACCTTGGTGCGTGGCTTGTGGTTGCCCTCGCGCTGCTTCTACGTCGGCGGAAGAGCGCAGGCTGATCTTCCCGATCAGGGCCTTCATTACAAGAAGGCGATATCGCCTTCTTGTTCACAACCGCGGACTCCCGGGTACCAGGCGACAGAGGTCATACAGACTTCACGTTGGTTCCCGTCTGAGCGGACTTCGTTCAGTAACGCCCCAAGCCCGATCCTGCGCGGCCCTTTCAGTTCTTCGTCGACACCGGCATGGGAGCTGTAGGCCCTTGGGGCCCCGACGTGACGCCGAATCCCGTCATGGGGAAGTTCTTGAACCCGAGGGTCAATGCCGGCGAACCGTCCTTCACGGTATAGTCGCCCGTACTCGCACTCGTGAACATCGGATCTGCCACGACCGAGTGGGCATCGAGTCCGGCCGCTATCCACTGTGACCAAGTGAATGGATTGCTGCCTCTGTTGAGCCACGTGCAGAGCCTTGGATCCTTGCCGGCATTGTAGAAGACGTTGTAGTCGAGGGTTTCTATCTTCGCTTTGACGTCGGTGCTCAGATTGTTGATGCTGTAGAAGGAATAGACAACATCGTCGACCACGATGTTGTTCTTGACGATGTGGTTGGAGTTGTCCCAGGGACTGTGGATATCGATGACGGCCCCGTTGACGAGGATGTTGTTGACGTACGTGTTGTACCTGCTCCACTGCACCTTGAGGCCGCCGCCGATGAGGAGATTGTTGGTCTGCATGTAGTTCGACGACTGGTCGTCGAGATCGATGCCAAACATGGGAGCTGCAATTTCGAAACGGTTGTTTTGGATGGTGGTTGTGTCCACGGCGTCGAGCTTGGTCGCGGTGGGATCGTTTTGGAAGAGGAGGTTGCGGTCGCGTCCCCAAGCGTTGAGGGGCCCGTGGTCGCTGGTCTCGAGCACGGCATCGTAGACCCAGTTCCACTCGACAAGATGTCCGCCCCAGCATCCATCGGAGAAGTTGATGCCTGCACGGGGCATCTTGTGAATGGTGTTGTGCCGGATGGTGTTCTTGCTCGACATCGACGTCTGGACGCCGGCCACCTGCTTTTCGAATCGGCCGAAATTGTACATGGTGTTGTTCTCGACGAGCGTGGCGGCTGGGTAGTCGTCGGTTTGCGGGCCCGGCGTCTTGTCGGTGCACGTCGGCGCGTTTCCGTACGACTTGGCAGCGCAACGAACCGCGCTCTGGAGACCGACAATCGCGACGCAGCTCGCGCCCGCATCTTCGAAATCGCTGTTGACGACGGCATTGTTTCGGTTGTGACCGCTCATGAAGACACCGTTGCCACCGACTTGATCGAAGAGGCAGGAATCCACTCGGATGTTCTCGGCGTTGGTCATGAACACCGTGCCGGCGCGAGCGATGGCCCAGTCTCCTTGGAGCAGGAACTCGTAGGGTTTGCTGAAGAGCGTACGGTACGTGCCAGTGAAGGTGAGCCCCTTGAAGGTGATGTACTGGACCGTCGCCGTCGCTGACGTCCCGACCACTCGGAAAAGCTCGTCTTGCGATGCCAGCTCGATGGTCGCGCTGGTCAGATCGGTTCCCGCGGGTGGATAGAAATAGAGCTGACCCGTGGATTTCTTGTAGTACCACTCGCCGGGAGCATCGAGCTCCTCGAAGATGTTTTCGACCATGCGCAAGTTCGTGTTCATGCCCTGGCCCCGGTTGTTGTCGCCTACCCATTTGTAGGTGACCGTCGAGCCGCTCTTTCCGGTGATGATGAAATCGTTGCCGCCCCATTGCGAATCGTGCTCGGCCCGGATGTAACCCGGCCCTTCGGTCGGATCGGCCCATTTGCCGACGTGGGTGGCGTCGATGCAGTCGGCTGCGTGACCGTCGAGTATCTTGGTGGCGTCGTAATTCGGATAGCGCGCGAGCACTTGGCGTTTGCCGTTCAAGAAGAGCTGGTCGACCTTGAGGTTCTTGTCGATCGTGGCTACCTGAATGGAGCCCGAAGATACCGACCAGGTGGGTGCCACCTTGATGGCGCCGCTGATGACCGGTTTCTCGGTTCCATACGCGGCGTAGACGATCGGCGCGTTGGCGGTCCCGGAGTTCGAGGGCCCGAACTCGACGGGTGCGCTGAGGTAGTACGTTCCCGCGCGCAGGTTAACCGTCACCGGCGTATTGTTGGCCTTGCGCGTGTCCGCCAAATCTCGCGCGGCGGTAATCGTCTTCAATGGATGGTCGATCGATCCGTCATTGGCATCGTCGCCCGACGGAGAGACATAGATTTGTGCGCCAGTGAGGGTGCCTCCGGTTCCAGCCGTGGCCGTGCCTCCGGTTCCGCTGATGCCGCCACTTCCGGCTCCGCCTCCGCCGCTTCCAGTGGCGCCCCCCTTTCCGGTTGCGCCGCCCGAGCTGGTCGCACCACCAGCGCTGGTGGCGCCACCAGAACTGGTCGCGCCACCCTTCGCGGCCACGCCGCCGGAGCTGGTCACGCCGCCGGCTCCCGTCGTGCCTCCAGCGCCCGTCGTGCCTCCGGCGCTCGTGGCGCCGCCGGTGTCCGCGTGCCCGCCGGTCCCTGGAGCTGGCGTGCTGCTCCCGCTGCAAGCAATCAGAGGCGCCCCGACCAGCATGGCCAGTAGCAATGCCGTCCCTGACGGAATTCTCTTGGAATCGTTGATGTCCTTACACATGGATCCTCCTGGGCGACCGAAGCCGCTGATAGACAGGCGCGGCCTGGGATTTCAGTCCAAAAATCGTAGAGATGGTGTGAGGTTTGTCTTCCCGAGCTCACTGATCTGTCGCGTCAATGGGAGCCGCTTGCTCGGCGCCCAGTTCGGGGCGGCGATTTCTTGAACCGAAATGCAGGGGTCCTTACCTCTACTTGTTGTTAGGCTCGCTGGCGCCTGGTCCGGTGGGAAATGTCTGGCATAGCCAATTCACGAAGATGACGTTTTTGGAGACCCAAAGAATGAAGAGCTCGATCTTGGGGTGCGGCATAGCGCCGGCCAGGGTCATCGAAGATCTCGTCATTTCCACCGATACATCACCGTAAGCTATGGTCACTCACCATCCTCACGCGCCGTTATCCCTGGTGGTCACCCAAGACCGCCGAGCTGCTACCGATGGAGACGTCGCGCGGGGCATGATGATGGGTGACGAATGGGCCATTGCCGAGACGTGGCGACGGTTCGCGCCCATGGTGCTCCGGATGGCGAAGCGGATCTTGGGCTCACAGTCCGAAGCTGAAGACGTCGGGCAAGAAGTTTTTTATCGCGTGTTTCGTAAAGCGAAGTTGCTGCGCGAGCCCGACAGCTTGCGTAGCTTTGTCTACGCGTGCGCCATGCGATCTCTCAAGACGGAGTTGCGCCGGAGGAAGCTGCGCGCATGGTTGCACTTCGACAAGCCCGAGGTGCTGGCCTGCTTGGGCTCCCGGACGCTCGAAGTAGAGTCTCGCGATCTTTTGCGCAGATTTCACGGCTTGCTCGAGAGGCTAAACGCGCGCGACCGGCTGGTGTTCGTTCTGAGGCGCATGGAATCGATGACCGTGGAAGAGGTCGCCGCATCCATGGAGATCTCCGAGTCTACGGTGAAGCGCTCGATGACACATGCTTCGAATCGCTTGTCGCATTGGATCGCTGCCGACCCCGGTCTGGCAGGTCTGCTCGACGGAGAGAGGTGGGGGCAATGACAAAGATGAGCGATGAAGCCAAGGCATCGCGCGCTCTCGCCACGTTGACCGAGCTCTATGCCGAGAGTGTTGAAGCCGCCACTTCGGCGGAGCTCGACCGAGGGCTCGACGCGCTCTTGGCGCGTGCTGCCTCGGGGAGGGCAGGCCGACCCGGGCTTGTTCGATGGTCGTTGGTTGGCGCCACAGTAGCATTGTCGACGCTGGTTGCCCTGCAGGTTACGTCCGTTGTTCAAAAGCGCATGCGTGCGCTTGAGCCCGCCACGCTTGCCTATAGCATCGATGGCGGCAGCGTTCTGGAGGGTGGCTATTTGCGCGAGTCCGGGCACGCCGGCATCAATGTGCTGTTCAACGAAGGGAGTAAGCTAGCGCTTACGCCGGGCACCCGCGGTCGCCTCCGCACCGTCGACCGGGAAGGCGCGCTCGTGAACATTGAACATGGAACCGCGTCTTTCCAAGTCACGCCGAGCAACAGCCGGCGATGGCTCATCGATGTCGGGCCATTTCTTGTTACGGTCAAGGGCACTGTCTTCACGGTCTCGTGGGATCCTCTGCGCGAAGAATTCGAGCTCAGGCTCAAGCAAGGTCATGTCGTGGTCAGCGGCCCTGTCTCGGCGGGTGAAATTGCGTTGCGGACTGGCCAGCATTTGGTCGTGAACTTGGCAACCTCGGCGACGGTGATTACCGAAGACAAGCCCGGGCAAGAGAGTGATTCTATCGCTGCTCCGGCGCAACAATCGGTTGCAACGCCGGCCGTGCAGCCGCCGGGTGCAATCGAGAAGCCCGGAGGGCGCAGCCACGCCGCGGTCTCTGTCCCGGCACGTCCTACCAAGGCGGTAGATCTGCTCCCATGGAGCGACGAGCTGGCGCGCGGCCATTGGGACCGCATCCTCGAGGACGTCGAGCGCATCGGTGTCGAGCCGACGCTTAGCAAGGCGTCCAGCAAGGATTTATTCGCGCTTGCCGATGCGGCTCGCTACCGGCGGCGCCCAGACCTGGCTCGTGCGGCGTTGCTGGCCGAGCGCCAGCGCTTCCCGGACTCTCCGCGCTCACTCGATGCGCTCTACCTACTTGGTCGGGCGGAGGAATCGCGCGAAGGCGGCGCAGTCCAGGCACTGGGGTGGTACGACCAGTATTTGGCCCGCGCGCTAGGAGGCCCATTCGTCGGGGAAGCGCTCGGCCGGAAGATGATTCTCACGGATAAATTACAAGGATCGGCGCAGGCTCGGCCCATCGCCGAGGATTACCTTCGTCGATTTCCCAAAGGAAGTTATGCCGGATCGGCGCGCGCACTGATTCGCGTGCAGTAATAGGGTCCCGTGAAACGCTTCTCGTCCGCCATGCTCTTCTTGGCATTCTTTGCCTGGGCGTGGCCCCTGCACGCCACTACCGTGGTCATCGTGCGGCCACCGAGCCCCTCCTCCGCTGTGGCCGAGGCCGTGTCGCGCGTCCATGGCGAATTGTTGTCGGTGGGTCTGGAGGTCATGCTGACCGACCGTCCAGTCTCTCGCGAGCAACCCGATTATCGAGCTTGGTTAGGCCAGGTGGCAGCGGGCGGCGCTCGATCGATCATTGATGTCATCGGAGATGAAGCTTTGGTCGCGGTCGACGTTTGGATCGTCAAATCGCCACCCGGACGGTTCGAGGTCACGCGGATTGCCGCCGAACCGAACACTGCCAATCCATCGGAAAGGCTAGCACTTCGAACGATCGAAGCTCTGCGCGCAGGTCTTGTCGAGATCGATTTGGCGGCACGGCTGGCGCGGGGCGAACCCCTGCCCAAGCCATCGCCGCCCGCCGCCCAGGCCGCCACGGAGGTCGCGCCGGCAAAGGAGCGCGTGCGTCTTGCATTCGAGATAGGCGCAGCAGGTCTGATGAGCCTTGACGGCGTCGGCCC
>CAZTTW010000330.1:0-5697 GCA_964616265.1 uncultured Myxococcales bacterium
TGTCCATGCGAAAGCTGACCAGCGCAATCAGCAGCACCAAGACAACGATGATGCCGGCTGCCAGGAGGTACTTCATCCCCGGCCGCGGCTTCTCGGTCTCGGCGGGCACCACTGCCAGCGAGGGTGGTGGCGCCGAAGCGCCAGGAAAAACTTCAGGCTCGAGGTTATCGGACTCGGGCTCTGCAACGGCAAGCATGACACCGGCCAATCCGCCCAGATCCGAGCTCACCGGAACTGTCTCGACGGCGTGGGCAACGGCTGCCGACTTAGAAAGCGGCGTTGAAATCGGAGCCGGCAGACTCGCCGAGCTCGACGAAGAAACGATTGCATCTGCGATTGGCGACACCGTGGGCGACGGCGATGGCTCCTGTTCGGGCTCGTCCGATCGCGGGGCTTTCTTCGGCGCGGCGTCGCCCGAGCTGGACGCCTCGGTTTCACGGATCAACTTGCGAATATTCTTGCCCTTCTTCGTCGTGATATCCGCGAAGCCACCCACCTCGTCCTTCTCGCCTCTGGCGGATTGAAGTTCGGCCCCTTTCTTGGTCGTGCTGTCCTCGAAAGGACCGCTATCGCTACCGGCATCAACGTCCATTCGCTCGGTAGTTCCATCCGCGAGCACATCGAGGGGCCTGCCGGGAAAGGCCCGCTCCGGCGCTGGCATTCGTGCGGGCTTCGCCGCGGGCGGCGGCGTCTTGAGGACGGGCGATTTCACCGACTCATGCACCGGCGGTGGCGGTGGCGGAGAGCGCAGCAAGCTGAGCTCGCGGGCGATGACGGAAACTTCTTCGGCCGGTTTCCAGCCGTTCATGCCATCTTTCCACACGTGCACCACCTTGCCGGGATCCGCAGCGAGAACTCTGCGCGACGCCTCGACCCGGGAAAATGGCCCGCTACGAACGCCGCCCACGGCCAGGTACCACTCCGCTCGACCGCCCAGGACGTCAGCAAGATCGGCACCCGGCGGCGGAGGCGGTGGCGGGCCCGCCAAACCCGTCTTGTGTGCTGGCGCCGAGAGCGGCTTGGGTGAGGCAGATGACGCCGCCTGCGCGGCAGTGGACAAAGAGGGGGACCTTCCTGCGGGTGCGGGAATGGCTTTCGGCGCGCTCGTTGCAGCGGGCCTCGGTGGCGGAATCGAGGCAGGCGCGGAAGTGGCTGGCCGAGCCGCCCCCGGAATGGCCTTCGACGCGGTTGCGGCCGCCGGCGCATCGCCAGCAGCGGCGATCCGTTCGCCCTGGACAACGATCACGTTGCCGCAGGTCTTGCACCGGATGCGCAGGATCTTCTGCCTGACTTTCTCATCCGCGATCGAATAGCGGGTCTGACAGCGGTCGCAGACGAACTTCATCCTTGAACTCGGAGGCTCCTTAGTCGTTGACGCTACCACAGCCGTACCGCGTGGTGCATTCGGGATACCACATCGGTTGTATTTTTCGAATCCTGACTACGACCCTCGCAAAAGCCACACGACGCCAGCAGCTGCGGCCAAGAGCAAAACGACAACCACCGCGATGACTCCGCCTGAGCGCCGCGGCACCTCGTCCGCAAGGGCACGCGTCGCCGATTTGGGGGTAGCAGTGGCGACCACTTTTTCTGCCTTACCGCCTTTGCCCACGGCCTCGGCCCTGGCGGACCTGGCTTGCATCCGAAGCGCCGTCTGGGATTCTGCACTCCGCGCAACGCTGGATTCGGCTGCTTGCTGAAGCTCCTGGGCCGATTCGCTGAACAACGACACTTCCACCGCGTTTGCTTCGGTTCGCGCCGCCGCCTCGACCTTGAGCGCCGCATGGGTCGGTTCCAACGGCACCTTTGCCTGTTGCGTCCCCATGTCGGCCCACACGCCAAGCGTGGAGGCTCGCAACGAGCGCGCCAGGGCAGCCGCCGGACCCTCCGACTGCAAGACGTCGAAGTCGAGGTCTTCCTGCCCGGGCTCCACCGCCTCGTTGTCGACAAAGGCTTGAGCACGTCGACGACCGGAATCCGAAATGAGGGCATCCGCCTCTTCGGAGAAGATCTTCGCCACGTAGTCGGCCATCTGAAAGCTGTTGCGAAGATGAGCGTTCGAACGAGCCAAGAAACTCTGCAGCTCCTCGTGCAGCTCGGTGGCCGACTGGTAACGATCCTCGGGCCGCTTCTCCAGCGCCCGCAGCACGATCAGCTCGAGCTCGACGGGGTAGTCGTGGCGCACGAAGGTCGGCGGCTTCGGACGCTCCTCCACGATGCGCTTGCCCGCGACTTCGCGAGGCCCGCGCCACAAGCGACGGCCGAGCGTAATCTCGTAGAGAATCGTTCCCAGGCAGAAGATATCGGAGCGGCCGTCGATCGGCGCGCCGCGCACCTGCTCGGGCGACATGTACGTTACTTTTCCCGGCCGCGCGCCCGACTCCTGCAACACCTCCGTACCCTGGCGGGCGATGCCAAAGTCGATCAGCTTGACTTGTCCGGTGGAACCGATGAGTACGTTCGTTGGCGAAATATCCCGGTGAACCACATGCAAAGGCTCTTTGGCGCCGCCGCTGCCGTCGTACATATAGGCGAGCGCGGCCGCGAGCTCGGCGGCGATGAAGACGCCGACCTCAATCGGAATCGACTTCGTCACTTGAATGGCACGCTTGGCCAACTCGGTCAGCGTACGTCCCGCGATGTGCTCCATCACGATGAAGTGGCGACCGCCGTCCTCGGCAACGTCGAACACGTCGACGATGTTGGGGTGGTTCATCAGGGCCGAAATGCGCGCCTCGGTGAGGAACATCTCGACGACTTCGGGATACTCCTCCCACCGGGACTGCAGGACCTTGAGCACCAGCTCCTTGGCGAAACGGCCGGGCCCTTCGTGGCGAGCCAGAAAAATCTCGGCCATGCCGCCCGTCGCGAGGTGCTCGGCAATCGTATAGCCCCCGAGTTGGGTTCCGATGAGCTCTTTGCTAGTTGACATCGCTCGCTGCTGGCAACTCCTGCGCCGAACCTAGCATCTCGACGAGAGGGCCGAAAGGGTCGGTCGACGCAAATGGCATCGGGGTGGCCCCAAGCCACCCCGTTTCACGTGAAAGAGGTTAGTCGTGCGCGCCGCCGTCCACGGCCGTGGTCGCCGAGCCGGCGTCGGTCCCGCCATCCTCTTGATCAGCGAATTCTACCGTCACCTTGGCACGCCCGTTCTTGTACAACGTCAGGGTCACGCTGCTGCTCTTGCCCTGCACGATGGTCACGGTCTTCTCGTCGCTGAGCCACATGGGAACGGTCGACTTGGTGACAGTCGTGCACGCACCGGAATAGGCGTTGGCCGAGAACACCACTGCGCCAACCGGAAGACCGGTCAAAGGTTGACTCAGCGTTTCGCCCGGCACCACATCGAAATCGCTGACCGACGAACGGAACTCGCCGGCAGCGGTCACTCGGACACAGCTGACGTCGTCGGGAATCGCCGCCAGGGAAAGCATCGCCTGCCCGGTTTCGAGCGAATCGTGGCTCGCGCCTTGGTCGCAGCCCGGAAGGCCGGTCAGGGCCAGCAAGGCGAGCAAAGCGCAAAGGGTGGTCGAGGAAGAAGCAATGCGGAGGAAGCTACGGGTGCGTTTCATGGTCAGTCTCCTTGAAGGGTTGAAGAACAGCTAGGTTCTCGGACTGGCCTTAAAAAAGTTGCTTCTCGTGCGCGTTGACTCTGCCCCCTTGGCAGACTAGCTTGCGAGCCATGAAGGTCGCCGATCAACCGCTGTCCGTCTCGGATCCCAAGATCCACGAGCTGGTGCGCGCCGAAGAACGCCGCCAGGCCGAGAAAATCCGCCTGATTCCCTCGGAAAACTACGTCTCGCGCGCCGTCCTGGAAGCGTCGGGCTCGGTCTTCACCAATAAATACAGCGAGGGTTACGCCCGCAAGCGCTACTACGAAGGTCAGCAGAACATCGACCCGCTCGAAGAGCTGGCGCAAAGCCGCGCTTGCAGCCTGTTCGGTGCCGAGCACGCCAACGTGCAGCCGTATTCGGGCTCACCCGCCAACCTCGCCGTGTACCTGGCCTTCCTGAAACCCGGCGACAAGGTGATGGGCTTGGCGTTGCCGATGGGCGGCCACCTGACCCACGGTTGGAATGTTTCGATCACCGGCAAGTACTTCCAGTCCGTGCAATACGGTGTCCGCAAGGACACCGGCCGCATCGACATGGACGAGGTCCGCGATCTGGCGCGCAAGGAAAAACCCGCTCTCATCTGGGCCGGTGGCACCGCGTACTCGCGCTTGTGGGACTTCGCGGCCTTCGCTGAAATCGCCAAAGAAGTCGGTGCCCGTTTTGCCGCGGACATGGCCCACATCGCCGGCCTGGTGGCGGGCGGCGCCCATCCCTCGCCGGTTCCGCACGCGGACGTGGTCAGCACGACGACCCACAAGACGCTGCGTGGTCCGCGCGGTGGCATGATCCTTTGCAAGCAACCCTACGCGTCCGCCATCGATAAGGCGGTCTTCCCCGGCCTGCAGGGTGGCCCGCACGATCACAACACGGCGGCGCTTGCGGTCGCACTCAACGAAGCGGCCCAGCCGGCCTTCAAGGAGTACGCACAAAACGTAGTCGCCAACGCCAAGGTGCTCGCGGCCGAGCTGATGGCACGCGGATTCCAGGTCGTCTCGGGCGGCACCGACAACCACCTGATCTTGATCGACCTCACCAGCAAGAACGTCTCGGGCAAGATCGCCGCCAAGGCGCTCGACAAAGCCGGCCTCGAGCTCAACTACAACTCGGTCCCCTACGACACGCGCAAGCCGTTCGACCCGTCGGGCATTCGCTTGGGCACGCCCTCGGTCACCAGCCGGGGCATGGGCGCAGCCGAAATGAAGATGATCGCCGCCTGGATGGACCGCGTGGTTTCGAAGGCCGACGACGAGACTGCTGAGAAAGTCTTTGCCGAAGTGCTCGACCTCACCCGACGATTCCCTGCCCCGGGCATTCTGCTGCCATAGGACCTCATGACCATTTCGTCCCCCCGGAAACAACACCTGTTCTTTGTCAGCGTCACGTGCGTTGCGCTGCTGGCCACGTTCCGGCCGGCCAACGCCGAGGTCATCGAGCTTCTCGACAAGACCAAGATGAACGCCAAGATCGTCCACTACTACGACGGCGTTTATTCGGTCGAAGCGCAAGGCGCGACGGTCAAGCTACCCAAGGAGAAGATCAAGAGCATCACCTTCCAGTTGCCGGCGCCGCGCCCGGAATTCTCGACGCCCGAAAAAGCCTTTGAGCGCTGGCGCAAGGCTCTCACCGAGGGCAGCCTTGAGAAGGTGGTCGACTGCTACGCGCTCATGTTCCAGGGCATGTTGGCGATGCAAGTCGGCCAAGTGAGCGACGGCCTCAAGAAGATGCAGAAGGAAGTGGAAGGCACCAAGTTCGCGCCCAAAGGATCTTCCATCAAGGGAGAAAGCGCGACGCTCAAAGTGACCCGCCAAAAAGGCGACGAGTCGGAGACCGTGGACATTCCATTCGTGCGCGAAAACGGCGAATGGAAGATGTTGCCGCCACAGTAACCAGCCCGGCCCCAACCCCCACCGCCGTTTTTTGTCCGGATGAAGAACCTTCGCCCCAAGCTGGCCTCCTTGACCGCAACGCTCGGCTGTGCGCTGGCGCTCGCGGCGCCCACGTCGGCATCCGCTGCAGCCGGAATCAACGTCAATCCTTTTGCCCGCCCAGCGGCCCGCACGCTGTCGCCCTTTCACACGGCGCA
>CAZTTW010000331.1:0-5680 GCA_964616265.1 uncultured Myxococcales bacterium
CTGTTCCTCCTCGTCGAGATCGGTTTTCATGGCGGTCACCGCGCACAACGCGCGAGACCGCTGCAACCGCTATCGCCGATGAAACATCAGGTCAAGAAAAAAGCGAATCGTTACGGGAATGTTGCGCTCCACGCCAGCTGGCGAGTAGCTCTTGCGTCTCGGCGCGGGAGCAGTCTTGGGCAGGAGCAGTGTCCGCCTAGCCCTAGGGCCTATTGCGGATGCGCTTCGATGAGGGCAAATTGGCACTGGGCTGAGGAGAAAACACCGCGTGTACACAAAGAAGCCGTTGATGGCAGGAATTCTCGCAACAATCCTCCTGTCTCGCACCTCGGCCGCTCAAACGTCATCCGTGCAACAGCTTCTGAGCCGCTACGCCGATCAGCGTTTCGGGATGTTCATTCACTACAACATGAACACCTACTACGGCGGGTGGGCCGAGAACCGCGTCGATCCAAAGACGTTTGCTCCGCCCAATGTCGATTGCCACACCTTCACCGATCAGTGGGCAGCGGCAGCCAAGGCGGCCGGGATGAAATTTGGGCTTCTCACCACCAAGCACCACGACGGCTTCGCCATCTGGCCCTCGAAAGCGACGCCTCCCACGTCGTCGCCGTACGGCACCACGCCCTACACCATCGCGCAGAGCACGGTCCCGACCATGGATGTGGTGAAGTGCTATGTCGATTCGTTTCGCGCCCAAGGGCTCGATCCAAACCTCTATTTCTCCATCTGGGATCCCAACAACGGCATTGGCTCACAGTCCGGACATAATACCGACCCAGGCGCGATTGATTGGGCCGTGGTAGGTCCCTACATCACAGCGCAGATTACCGAGCTTCTCACCAACTATGGCGACATTCCTCTCTTCGTCTTCGACGGCTACGCTTGGCTCACCGGCCACCAACAAATCCCCTATCAACAGATTCGCGCGCTTATCCGCAAGCTGCAGCCGAGCACCATCGTCATGGACCACAACGGTGGGGTTCCCTCCGAGGTGGACACGGAATACTTCGAGGAACCTCTCGGGGTCCGGGTCCCGACCGGCAATGTCACGGTCGGCTCCCAGGGACAAACGATCGCCAAGAACGGCAATTGGTTCTGGGATAGCGGGCAAGCGACGAGCGGCTACCTTTCGGCAGCGGATATTGCTGCCGAGCTAAAGACAACCGAGCCCAATTACACCAATTTCATCCTGGATTGCCCGCCGAATCAGCAAGGGAAGCTGGATTCCGCCGTTGTCACCATTCTTGGCCAGGTTCCCTCGTCGTGGACGCCCAATGCCGCGCGCGCTCCCCTGCCCGCACAACCGCAAAAGATCGAGATACCAATCACGGCGGTTTCAGCCACGGCGACCAGCGGAAGCCCGGCCCAAGCCATCGACGGCTACAACGACGGGCCCGCAGGAGTCAACAACACACTCCACGGTACAGGCCACGGCGAGAGTCTGTGGAAGTCCACGGGGTCGCTGCCGCAGTCCGTGACCATCAACCTCGGCAAGAGTTACGACAACATCGACATGCTGGAATACCTGCCGCAGCGACACACGGGAACCACCGCCGGTAATATTACCTCGTACACAATCTACGTAAGCACGGACAACACCACCTTCACCCAGGTAGCGACGGGAACCTGGCCGGCCGATCCCAGCTACCACGGCCTCATTTCACCCCAGCGGGCACAGTTCCCGCCGCAGACCGCCCAATACGTAAGGCTGGAAGCCACCGCGGTTGCCGGCGGCGGAACCAGCGCGATCATCGGCGAGGTCGCGGTTGGTTCGACGAGCGCAGCAGCCGTTTCGGGCAGCGGAGGTGTGAGCGGTTCGGGCGGCGGTTCGGCCGGTTCCGGCGGCGCAAGTGGTGGCGCAGGCGGCGGCGCAGGCACGAATGCTTCCGGCGGCGCCATCGGCTCGGGTGGCGGTGCCGGCTCCAATGCTGGCGGCTCTGCTGGGCGTCTTGGTATTGGCGGATCCATATCCACGAATGGCGGAGCAGGAGGACTGGGCGGATTGACAGGGACGGCAGGTCAAGGCGGAGCCTCCGCACAAACCGGGGGCACACAAGGAACCGGCGGAACAACCTTGGCCTCCAGCTCAGGTGGAGTTCCGAGCTCGGGGGGAAACTCCGCCTCGGGAGGCGACACGAGCCACGCGGCTGGTGGATCGAGTGGAACGGCGGCGTCGGGCGCCAGTGGCTGCAGTTGCTCGATCGGAGGCAAGTCACGCCAATGGAACGAATGGCTGCTTGTTGCTCTCGCTGCGATGGGATTTTTGGCGCGATGGCGGCGGCGAGCCGGCGGCTCCCCGAAACGCTAGAGTCAGGATCGGAAGAGGTACGTCAATAGGAAGGCGACGGCGCCTGGGAAGGCCTGAATCCAGAGGATGGATCGTTTGGAAGTGACGGCACCGAACACGCCGGCGACGACAACGCAGATCAGAAAGAACATCCGAACGGCAAGGCCAGAAGGACCAAGCACGACGCCCCAGACAAGACCCGCCGCGAGAAAGCCATTGTAAAGACCTTGATTCGCGGCGAGGCCGGCCGACGAGCTCGTGGCCTCGGGAGAAAGGCCAAAGACACGCCTTCCGATGGGCGTGGACCAGAGAAACATCTCGAGCACCAAGAACCCGGCGTGGAGCGCGGCCACGAGCAAAACGAAAGCGGTCGCGACGTGACTCATGAATGGTTCTCCTTGATGGGTTGTGCGTAGGCCGAGCAAACGCGCTTCTTGCTTCACTGAATTGCATCACACAAGGTCGGCGCTGGCTAGGCGCCCGGGAGATTCATCCGCGAATCGCGGCCCCTGGCCCCGATAATGCGCCGCAAGCCTCATCTCGGAACGAAAGGTGGAATCCCTTGGCGGGCGCCCGTACTCAAACAGGGGGTCGTTGGGTGAACAAACGCAAGGATGGTGTCATGAGGTCACGAAGCGCATTCGTATCGGAGTTGGCGGTCTGTTTGTTTCTCGCCGTTGGGTGCGGCAGCAGTTCTTCGGGAAGTGGCGCCGACGGTAGCCTGGGGCTCGGCGGCTCGTCGAGCACTGGCGGCTCCCTAGGAGTGGGCGGCAGCCTCGGTAACGGAGGAACGGTGACCGCAAGTGGCGGCGCCGGGGGCAGCGGCTCAGTGGACGCTCCGCTCGATGTGCCCGCCGCGCCGCCCGACGCGGCAGTGGATGCGCCGACGTCTTTGGACACGACCGGGATCACCATCGATGCTGGCGTTACCCTGGCGCAGGTCAAGGCGCTGCTGGTTACTCGCTGCGCCGGTTGCCACACCGGAGCCGGCTCGGCCGCCACGCGCATCGATTTGACCGATCACCCGGATGCTGCCACGTCACTCTATGCGCGGTTAGTTGGACCGGTTCTGCTCGAGACCTTCTGCGGGGAAAACCTCGATGCTGGCGGCGACACGGCAGAGCCGCACAGAGCCATCGTGCCTGGTGATCCCGGGGCGAGCTTCCTTTACCTCAAGATTACGGGGACTGAGCCATCGCCTGGAAATCCGCCTAGTAACTGCGGAGTACGGATGCCGCGTGTTCTTGTTCCTGGGGTGGACGGTGGTGCCGCGACAATGCCCTCCTGCGATTCGCTCGACGGCGGTGCAGCCGCGAACTGCCTGAGCGCCGCCGAAATCGCTCTCGTTCGCGGTTGGATCGTAGAGGGCGCGCCACAGTAGCTGCGAAGGCGAGCAGGGCTGCTCCTCGCTCGGAGGAGTTCAAGAAATCCGCCGATCCGACGATTTAGAATGCGCCGGGTCAGATGCGGAATTTCTCGTTCCAGTTCGCGGCTCTTTGCTTGCTCACGCTTCCGGTCATTGTCGGTTGCACAGCAGATCTCGGTAAGCTGCGCGCGCCAAGCCACAAGGATGCCGCGCTTGGCGACGCGGCTGGCCTCGGGGCAGAGGCAGCCGATGCGTCCGACTTACCTTTCTCCTCGGAGGCGACGATGCGCGACTCGGATGCTGGAGGCGCAGACCAGTGCGCCGACGCGCCCGCCGCCGACACGGCGACAGCTCAACCAGACGGCGCCGTTGGCGCGATGGGCGGCGCCAGTGGAGCAGCCGGAAGCGCAGAAACCAGTGGAGCGGGTGGAGGCGCAGAAACCGACGGAGCAGGTGGAGTGGCGGGAGCCGGCGGCGGAGGATCGGGCGGTGCGAGCAGCACGGGCGGCTCGGGCTCCGATGGCTCCTCACCCGTGGACGACAGCGCCTCTTCGGGAGACGCTCAGGGTGACCTCGGACACGGCGAAGACGTGGTAGCAGACGTTCCAGTCGATTTGTCGCCAGACTCGACCGGCGATGCGTTCTTCGATGCCGCGCCTGATGTTCCTGCGAACAGCGGGCCGGACCTTCCCGCGGGAACGTTAACGTGCCCGACTACGATTCTCGGTTCGATTGATGCCAGCGACAAAGTCCAGACCGGCCGCATTTCGCGCGTAGCACCCTTCTCGACCTGTGGAACTAGCAAATTCTATCCAGGCAAGGATGCCGATCCGACGAATTCCCACCTCTACGACGTCCTCCATTTCCTCAATCCCACCAACGCGCCCGTTTGCTTCAATTTCACGCTCACGTATCCCGGACCTCAACTCTATGGCGCAGCTTACGTTGCGTTCGACCCCACGGACATCGGCAAGGGTTATCTGGGCGACCTGGGCGACGTGCTCACTGCTCCGCAAGGGATGGGCATCACCGTCGGCGCGGGCTCCGCCATCGACGTAGTCATTTCCGCGGTTGCAATAGGGACTGCTCCCGCCGGTTCCTACACGCTCAGTTGTTCTGTGCAATAGCGGCGACGGCGTCGAACGTGGCGCTTGAATTGTCAGTGCGCGCGTGTTCTCGTTGGCCTCAAGGGAAGAGGAAGGTATCGGGGCGTTGTGGAATCCTTCTGAACCAGCTACGCGATAGGGAACAACCGCCATGCCACAACAGATCCGCAGTGCACGATCTTCCAATTGCCGTTGCCGTGGCCTCCTGGCCCTGTGTTTTTTGCTCGGGGTAGGCTGCAGCAACTCGAGTAGCAGCGGTACGCCGTCCGGCTCCTCATCTGGGGGCACTGGCTCTGGGGGCACGTCGATCAACGGGGGAGCCCTCGGCGCCGGTGGAAACGTCGGCTCTGGCGGCGCCAGCGGGACCAGCGCGGCGGGCGGTGCCAAGGGCTCTACCGGCGGCGCCACCACCGCTTCAGATCCGACCTCTTCCACAGGCGGCAAGAGCGCTTCCGGCGGAACGTCCGCGGGCGGTGCTAGCGGCGGCGCCAACTCAACGAGCAACGGCGGACAGACGGGCGGGACGTCAGGTGGCGGCGGCGCGGCGGCGACCGGCGGTTCGTCCACCCAGACCGGTGGCGCGAGCGGCGGCAATAGCGCCGCCAGCTCTGCTGCGGGCGGAAGCGGTGGCAGCAGCGGTACCGACGCCTCCGGCGGCGCCAAACCGAGCGAAGGATGCAGCAAGACGCCCTCCACTCTGAAGAGCGCGACTCCCGGTCAGGCCACACCCGTCAATACCATCTCGGTAGGCGGCACGAACCGACAGTTCCTTGTACGCTGGCCGAGCGACTACAAGAACGACACACCCTATCGCCTTCATATTGGCCTACACGGCTTCGGTGGCGGCCTCGATGAAAACGGCAAGGACAACTTCGGCTTGTGGAGCCTTTCGAAGAACACCACCATTTTCGTGACTCT
>CAZTTW010000332.1:0-5679 GCA_964616265.1 uncultured Myxococcales bacterium
AAGTCCAACCGTGACCATGGATCCTGCGGCGACTCCCTCGAAGTCGTCCGAGACTGGGACAGGCACCGCGTCCAACAATGCCTCCCAGACGGCACGGCTCACGGCGGGCACTTGGGACGACAACGTCAACTTCGATTTCTACACGAGCTACCTGACCACGACTCTGTCCAGCCAGCTGGCCGGGCTTCCGCTCATCGACCGTTCGGCGCGCATGGTGATCTTGGTGACGACTGCCGCCGGAGAGCCAGTGGCAGGCGCCCACGTGCAAATTGCGGACGCCGCCAACCACGTCTTCACGTCGACGACAGGCGCGGAAGGTCGCGTTCTCTTCTTCCCTGGCTGGGGTGATATCGCCAAGGGCTCTGCGGTGAACATTACGGCGAGCACCGGCAACGATTCTGCAGAGCAAGCGGCGGTCGCTGCAGCTGGCACCGTCACACTGACTCTTGGCCAAACTGCGCGCAGCAACGTCAATGCACTCGACCTCGCTTTCGTCATCGATACCACGGGCAGCATGGGCGACGAGCTTTCCTACCTGCAAAGTCAGTTAGACACCATCGCGCGCGGAATCGCCGCTCAATTCCCGACCCTCGTCCAGCGGTTCGCACTCATCGTCTATCGCGACACCGATGACCTGTACGTGGTGCGCAGCTTCGATTTCACGACGGATCTGGCGACGTTCCGAAGCAATTTAGCAGCTCAGTCGGCGAGCGGTGGCGGTGACGAGCCGGAAGCGGTCGACCAAGGCCTGGCTGCCGCCGGAAAGCTGAGCTGGCAAGCCGGCGCTACTGCACGTCTCGCTTTCTGGATCGCGGATGCGCCTCACCATGTCGGCCGCGAGAACGCCGTTGTGTCGGCGCTGCAGGCAGCGGTCAGCAAAGCGGTCCACCTCTATCCGATTGCCGCGAGCGGCATCAACGACTTGGGCGAGTTCACGATGCGCACCGCTGCCGAGGTCACGGGCGGGCGCTACCTCTTTCTTACCGACGACTCAGGGATCGGCAACTCGCACGCCGAGCCACACATTCCCTGCTACTACGTGACGACGCTTGAATCGGCGATCCGCCGCATGGTTCTCACCGAGGTCACCGGCTACTACGCGGCACCCGCGACATCCGAGATCATTCGCACCAGCGGAAGTCCGCAAGGCCAGCAGTGCAACCAGTCGGGCACGGTTTTCACCATCTGGTAAGTGACGGGGCGGGTCTTGATTGACACGAGGGAGAATTTTCGGGCACCCTGACTTGCGATGCAGGAACGCGAGCAGGAAATTGAGAACGCGATAGCCTCGACCGCTGCGACCGCGACAGAGGCTGCCTCGCAGGCACCATTGCCACCCGGCGAACGGAACCTCCGCCTGCGAAAAATCCTATACGTACTCTGGGCGATTGCCTTCGTGCCCCTCTTTGCCGCGCTCCATTCCCGTCTGAACGGGTCGCCGGTTCTTCGCAGCCTGATTGGCACTGGCCTGTTCGCGGTGCCCGCCGTTGCAGCCCTCTGGTTCCTCGGGCGGGAGAAACAGCGTACCTTGCAGGTCTGGCGGATCGCCTTCCTGGTTTGGGCTTTGCTTCTTCTCCCTTTGCTTCTCACCGTCGCCGAAGGCCTAGCGGCGGAAGGATGGCCGCAGGGCAGGTTCAATAAGGCCATCGCGCGACTGCTGATCTCGATCCTCATTCTGACGATTCCCGCATTCCTAACCGGCCTCTGCGGTTTGGTCCGGACCTATCGCGTAGCGAGCGCGCTCGCGCTCGTCACGGGACTGGCCTACCTGGTCAACGGAGTGCTGCTGATTCGCGCCACCGCGCCGGCCCAAGGGTTGCGACTCCGCTTCCAGAGCATTCTGGATCTCATCCTGTTCGGCGCTCAGATGGGAAGTTACCTCTCTCTGCCCGTTGGGATTGCCCTCACCGTTGGCGGAATCATGACTTTTCGAGCCGCCCGGCGTCGCGCGAGTAAAAGCCTACTGGAAGGAAACCTCGGTTAGGCAGAGATTCGAGACTGCGACGTCCTGCTGGATCGACGACACCTGGGCTCCAACAACGGTCGCAAAGGAAAGCCAAGCTCGCATGTTCGCATCTCCACTCGTGTTGAACCGCTACGCAGGTCGCTAGAATCGGTCGGAAGACGGGAACAAGCAAGGTCGCTGGCACATAGAGCGTTCTCCAACGCATTGCTTTGCAGCCAAGGTCACAAGTCGGACTGCGGGAAGGATGGTCGAGAAATGTGAACTGAAGTAGGCCATTGAGGACACTTCATCCGTGGGTGTAGCATCTGTTGCGGTTGCGCTGTGGATTGGGGGGCGCTTTGCCAGTCGCTCGCACTGGCAGTGAGAAATGGTCGTCTGCATTGCCATTGGGGAGGGCGCGATGAAGCGTTTCGAACACATTTTGTTCTCTGTCGGCTTTCTTTGTGGGTGTCTCGCAGCAGCTTGCAACGTCACACCGACGGTCGGTAGCGGAAGTGGCGCGGCAGGAAGCTCGGCCGCGGGTGCCGGAGGAAATGCGTCGAGCGCGGGCGGGAACGCCGCTTCGAATCAAGGCGGCGCGGGTGGAGGCCCGGTTTTCGTCCTGCCCGACGCGGCCACGCCCCAGCCCGACGCCGTGGAAGCAGACGCATCGGCTCCCGCATCCGGAGATGCGAACTGCGGATCTACTCAAAGCAAGTTGGAAAAGAAGCCCGCCGATCTCCTCTTGGTGCTCGATCGCTCTTCGTCGATGGGCGAAGCGATGGATTCCGCGAAAAACTGCGCGGCTGGCTCGACAACCTGCTCGCAGCGCTGGGCCACGATCATCTCCTCGCTGGGTAAAGTACTGACCTCTTCCTCCAGTGACTTGAATTGGGGCCTGAAATTCTTCTCGTCCCCGACTGGGGGAACGGCGGCCACGGGTGGAAGAGGTGGAATGCCCGGATTGACTAGCGGCAATTGCACCGTCACCGACGGCGTCGAAGTACCGGTTGGCCCTGGCAACAGTGACAAGATTCAGTCCCAAATCACCGCCGCAGGAAACGCGGGCTATACGCCGACCCGTGCGGCCATCGACGCTGCGATCGCCTATTTGAACACCGTCAACGATGGCAACAACAAGTTCATCTTGCTCGCCACCGACGGGGAGCCCAACTGTCCTGCGGGACAGGGATCGTTCAGCGCCAACTCGGATCTGGATGCCACCTTGACGGCGGTGCAAAACGCGGTCACGGCCGGCTACAAGGTCTACGTGATCGGCGTGGGCACGGAGACGGGCAATCTGACGGGCCTGGCCCAAGCCGGCGGTACCGACAAGTTCTACTCGGCCCTCACGCCAGATGACCTGACCGCTGCGCTCTCCTCCATCGTGAGTACCGTCGCCGCAGGCTGCACCTACGAGCTTCCATCGCAGCCGGTAGCACCCGATGCCGTCGGCGTCTACGTCGACAAGTCGCAAATTCCAGAAAGCGACACCGACGGCTGGAGCTACGCGCCCGGCAGCAGCACGACCATCAACATCCACGGGAGCACCTGCGACGACCTGAAGAGCGGGAAGAAGACACAAGTGGAGATCTTCCTGCCGTGTAAAGCATCGGAGCCCATCCCGACGATCATCCCTTAGGCGCGGGGCGTCCCTCCCCACGCGCTCGCGGGAAGAGACGCAGTCATATTACTTAGTAGCGGTAGTGATCCGGCTTGTAGGGACCCTCGACGGGCACGCCAAGGTAGTCGGCCTGGACCTTGGTCAAGGTGCTGAGGCGCACGCCGACCTTCTTGAGGTGAAGGCGCGCGACCTTCTCGTCGAGCTTCTTCGGCAAAACGTACACTTTGCCGCTGGCGAAGCTCATGCCGGTGGTCTCGTCCTTGCCCTTGGTGGCATTTTCCCACAGCGCCATCTGCGCGATGGTTTGGTTGGTGAACGAGTTCGACATGACGAAGCTCGGGTGGCCGGTGGCGCAGCCGAGGTTCACCAGGCGCCCGCGCGCCAGGACGGTCAGGCGCTTGCCGCTCGGCAAAATGAACTGATCGACCTGCGGTTTGATGTTCTCTTCACGGACCTCGGGATTGGTTTCCAGCCAGCTGACTTGAATTTCGCTGTCGAAGTGGCCGATGTTGCACAGGATCGCCTCGTCCTTCATCACCTGCATGTGCGCGCCGCAGATGATGTCCAGGCAGCCGGTGGCGGTGACGAAAATGTCGCCGAGCGGAGCTGCGTCTTCCATGGTCACGACCTCGTAACCTTCCATCGCGGCCTGCAGAGCACAGATGGGATCGACCTCGGTGATGAGCACGCGAGCGCCCAGGCCCCGCGCTGCATGGGCGCAACCCTTGCCCACGTCGCCGTAACCCGCGACCACGACCACCTTGCCAGCCACCATCACATCGGTGGCGCGCTTGATGCCGTCGAAGAGCGATTCGCGGCAGCCGTAGAGATTGTCGAACTTCGACTTGGTGACCGAGTCGTTGACGTTGATGGCCGGGAAGAGAAGCTGGTTGTTCTTGGCCATTTCGTACAGGCGATGCACTCCGGTCGTGGTTTCTTCGGACACGCCTTTGATGGCCTTGGCCAGCTTGGTGAAGCGCTGTCCGTCGGTCTTCAGGCTCTTGCCGAGCAAGG
Organism: uncultured Myxococcales bacterium; assembly: GCA_964616265.1. GTDB lineage: Bacteria > Myxococcota_A > Polyangia > Fen-1088 > Fen-1088 > Fen-1118. The sequence continues at coordinate 4,584 of CAZTTW010000332.1, forward strand.
TCAGGATGACCTTCATCTCTTCCACGTTGGTCGTCGACGGATCCGGAACCTTGCCGGCCTTCTCGAACTCGGCGCCCTTGTGCACGAGCAAGGTCAAATCGCCGCCGTCGTCGAGGATCAGGTTCGGACCTTGACCGCCCTTGAAGGCGACAATCTGGCGCTCGATGTTGGCCCAGTAATCGGTGAGGGTCTCGCCCTTCCACGCAAAAACGGGCACGCCGGCCTTGGCGATGGCCGCGGCGGCTTCGTCCTGGGTCGAGTAGATGTTGCACGAGGTCCACGTCACCTCGGCGCCTAGGGCAACCAGGGTCTCGATGAGAATCGCCGTTTCGATGGTCATGTGCAGACACCCGGCGATGCGCGCGCCAGCGAGCGGCTTCTTGGCGCCGAACTCTTCACGCAGGGCCATGAGGCCGGGCATTTCCTTTTCGGACATGCGGATCTTCTTGCGACCGAGCTCGGCCAGCGAGATGTCTTTGACGAGATAGGCAGGGAATTCTGTTCGGGTATCCATCGGGTTCTCCTTTTAGGATTTTCGTTTCTTTGGTTTTTGAGAATCGGCGTCCAAGCGGCCCAGCGCGAGTTGCAGAGCGGGGTGTTCATGACTGCGCAAAGGGACGGGCGCAAGCTCGACGAGACCAGCCTCGCTCAAGAACTGGCGCAGCTTGGCCGGCTCGAAACCCAGCCACACGTGCCCTTGTTCGCGCAGGCGCTCCTCGTTGTGAGGAAGATGGTCGATCACGACGAGATGGCCGCCAGGACGAAGCAAGCGCGTGGCCGAGGCGACCACGTCTTGCGGCCGGGCCGCGTGGTGGAGCACGCGCACGAGCGTCACGAGATCGGCGCCGCCCGCGCGCGCCACCTCCTGCGCGAGATCCGTGTCCTCGACCGCAGCCTCGCGCAATCGAACGTTCGGCAAGCCGAGGGCACCGATCCGCTCCGCGGCGCGCGCCAAGCGCGCGGCGCTGCGATCCAGCGCAATGACCCGATCGTAGACAGGCGAGAGCAGCGGCAAGAGAGCGCCCTCTCCTGTGCCGACGTCCACCGCCAAGGCATGGCCAGGAAGCATGGGCGCCAGCAGCGACAGGAAGGGCAC
>CAZTTW010000333.1:0-5667 GCA_964616265.1 uncultured Myxococcales bacterium
CGCTGTATTCGCCGCCCGAGCGGTAGCGCATCTTCGCCAGCTCGTTCACGATCTGATCGAAGGCTGGATACACGTAGTCGGCGAACTGGATCTCGGCGACCGGCCGCAGCCCGTAAAGAGCCATGCCAATGGCGGCACCCACGATGCCGTTTTCGGCCAGCGGCGTGTCCATGCAGCGATCGACACCAAATTCCTGCTGCAGCCCAACCGTGGCGCGGAAGACGCCGCCAAAGTGGCCGACGTCCTCGCCCAGCACGACGACGCGACTGTTCCGCTGCATCTCCACGCGGAGGCAGTCGTTGATGGCCTGGATGATGTTCATCTCGGGCATGTCAGGAAGATCCTTTGATTGGCAGGGACGAATCGTTGTGCGTGACGCGGCCGGGGCGGCCGGGCCGGCACGGGATTATGACAGGTTGGTAAAGGAATCAAGGGGTATGCGCGGTATACTGCTTTCCGCCTGCGGAGAGCCAGGCGGCCCATGCCACCGAAAGAAGCTGCTCGCCGCACGCACCGCCGTTTGCGCTGGTCTAGCCGGCACGCGCGGCAAGCGTCGTACGTGCTGGTCGCGCTGGCCGCGACGCTCGGTTTTGTGCGCCCGGCGCGCGCGCAGCTGGGGCAAAGCCATCTGCAGAACGACTTTGGCGACCTCATGCGCGTGATGAGCGATCTCATCGCGCAAATTGGCAGCAAGTCGCGCGGACAGGTGCTCGACTTTTTCAATCGCGTCGAGCTCTTCAACGTCGAAAGCGAAATCGACCGTCTGGTCGGCAGCCCGTGGGAGCTGAGCGATTCCACGTCTTACAAACTGGCCATGGCGCCGCTGCACCTCGCGTACCCGGTGTTCGATCAGCAGGTGCAGCAGATGGCCCGGCTCGACGATATTCGCAGCCGGCTCATCCAGAACCTTACGGTAGATTCGCTCGGGTTGATTCCGGTCAATCTGGATCTACTCAACGGCGAGCAAAGCGGAGGGCAACTCGCCAACTCCATTCTCCACTACTTCAACGCGCGCGAGTTCCTCGACCTTGGCGTCTTTCTTCTCGCGCAGCAGCCGTATTTTCCCCAGACCGACGAGGAATGGGCAATTCGCAAGCATCAACTGGCGAGCCATCAGGGGGCGCTGGCTCTCACCGTGGCCGGGCTCGGAGCGCTCTTCGAGGTCGGTGCGCTGAACGATTCGGGCACTCTCCACCGCTGCGCCATCCCCGCCTGCAACGTCGGCTGGTACGGCGGCTTTTCCCACCTCGGCTACCACTTTCAGCCCATCCTGCGCGGCGGGCTTACGACACGACTTCCGGCGCTGGAGATGTCTGCAGGCTTGATGGAGCAGGTGCGTGCCTCGTCGGGCAACGCTTCCAGCATTTTCGAAATGGCCATGCGCGAAAGCTGGCTCAACCGTTTCACCACCGTCGGCGGCTGGGACAGCTTCTTCGAGGCGGCGGTCCGGCGGGTGCTCTTATCCGACGCCAACTACGTCGGCGAGAATTTCACCGCCCGTGGCGGTCTTTTCATCAAACGCGAACGGCCGTTCAAGTGGCGCTACATCGTTCTGCGCGGCTCGACGGAAGTCGAATCGGATCTCACTGGCAGCTTGCGCTACGCTATGGGTTTCGGCGTCGACTACACGCGAACGGGCTTGTCGGCGGTCGTGCAGTCGAGCCGCACGAATTTCGTCCACGACGGTGTCGAGGGGCCCGAGACGCGCACCGCCTTCTTGATTGCCGGCACCGTGGAGTCGCCGGAGGAGTACTACGTCGAAGCCATGAACGTGCGGGCGCGACTCTTGCGCGAGCAGTGGGAGCTGCTGATTGCGAGCGAGCAGGAAAAGGAGAATGCCGAGGCGCAGATCCGGGTGCTCGCCGGCCGCGAAGGGCCCTCGCATTTGGCACCGCTTTTCGAAACCGTACGCATGGCGCTGGCGGAAAGCGAAGATCACCGGGCGCGCATGGCCAACTTGCTCGGCGACTATCTGGAGAGTCGGCGCACCGCCTACTCGCTCAAACAGTGGCAGCGCAGCGACGACGATTTGCAGGGGCCTCTAGACGGAGAGTTGCTCGAGAACATCAGCCGTGCGGTGGTCCAGCGCTTGGGTGAGCTGGCCGGTTTCCTCCAGGGTGCGCAGGGCCGCTTGAACATCCTGCGAGAGCGATACAATCATGCCGCAGAGGAATTCCAGGGCGCCGAGAGATCGAGCGCGCGAAGCTTGGCGGCTTTGGAGATGCAGGAAATCGACGCCGTAGGGCGCCGCGAATCCGAACCGGTCAGCGAAGCCTTGCGTCTTTACAATCACTATGCCTCCAGCATTCACCGCGTGGCCGGTCTCGCAAGCGGGCTCCTGCCGGTCCGCCTGACGGAGCCGCTGTCGCCGCGGACCATGCGGAGACTACTTGCGCTCGTCGCCCAGCCGCTGCAGTAGCTCCGGATCTCCCCTTCTCGTCCGCCTCTGTGTTCTCCTCAAAACGCGAAGTACGGGCCGCTTCCGGCCGGCGTGTCGTGCGCCTCCAAGGAGGTGAAGACGGTTCGCCCGAAGTAGAACGGCAGGCCCCAATCGAAAGGCGGAATGGTCGGGTCGGTCGGGTAGCCGGGCATCTGGCCGCCAAGGTTGCTGAAGGCGGAATTGGCCGCCGAAAATTTGGAGGCATTGGCCACGCTGAAGGCGACCGCTACGGCGCTGCCGTCTTTGCTCAGCATGCTGGCGGTTAAATCGGTCGTCGTAGAAGGACAATAGAAGTTGCTCATTCCACTGCAGGTCGGAAGCTTGGTAACCGATGAGTTGAGAAAGAAGAAGCCGTTCGAGCCGCTGTCGATGAAACTCTTGTACTTCGTACCGCCGGCGGGAAAATTCGTCGTGGCCATCCCGGTGGAGTCAAGTGATATCACTTTTGCGTTTCCAAGGCCGTTGTTGGGTCGTGTGCCGATGCCGAAAACCAGGAACCCAGAGACCGAAGGCGCGCCACTTGTGGGAATGGTGGGAAGCTGGATGAAAGAGCCGTTGTTGTCGGTGGGAAAGCCCGCAATGGGGTTCGTGATTTGATTGGCGAGCGGAACCACGGCACCGCTACACCCTCCGGTCCGCGCCGAGGTGCACTCGTAATACACGCCCGGGTTCGCCGTCTGTCTCGTGCAGGCGGAGCCGCAGTCTTCGACGTAGATGCCGACGCCGATGATGCCTTTGGAGCCGAGAGTCTGCAGATCGTTGATGGGCGTGCCGGAGCAGTCCGAAGGCAGCGTATAGGTCGCTTCTCCGACGAGCTGGATGCGCAAGTTCGTCGCCGTTTCGCCGCCCAACTTGACGTCCGCAACCCGGACAGGTCCCCAGGAGGTTCCGCTGACGAAGGGCGAGCATTCCGCCAGACTCTTGCCGGCCGACCCGGCGGCCGCGGCCAGCTTCAGCGTGACCTCTGATTCGAGCACGCGAAGTCCGATCGACCCGGTGTCGACCAGAATATGATCGATGGTCTGACAGTTGCTGGTTCCGGGCTCGCAAAGGGTAACGCTCACAAAGCTGCCATTGAGGTAACCGATGTCGTTTGGGCCCGAGTCAACGGTCAGCGCGGCGACGTTCGGGTCGTTCGTTGACAGGCCGGCTGCTCCGCCGGCCGATGACGTGCTACCGCTCGTGCCGCCGCTTCCGGCTCCGCCCGCACCGCCAGCCGTCGCGCCACCCGTTCCGGTCGTCGGCGTCGTCCCACCCGCACCGCCGGTCGGGTGGTCACCGGTGCCGCCGTTTCCCGCTCCGCCCGCGCCGCTTCCTTCCGAGCTACCGCTCGTTCCGCCGCTACCATTCGAGCTGCCACCCGAGCCGCCCGCTGCGCCGCCGCTCGCTCGTGTGTTCCCGCCGGTTCCGGATGTGACTTGCTGGCTGCCACCCGTTCCTGGTCCGGATTGGGTGCCTCCGCCACTGCCACCCGTCGCGTGCTGCGAGCTTGGGCTTGAGTTGCTGGAACAGTTGCACAGCAGGGCACCCGCCGCTGCGATCGCGAGCAGCCGCATGGTTTACTCGAGCTCCTGGGGTGTGAAACCCTCCGGCAGTTGGTCGGTCAGGTAGACGTGTCCCCAGAAGGTGCGCAGATAACCGCCCATGAAGACGACCATGCCCGGCAGCTCGATTCGCACCGGGCCGCGAGCTCGACGTTGTCCGCGCGTAGCCTCGATGTAGCGATCGTAATGCGTCCCCATGATGTCGCGCAGATTGGGCCGCCATCCGCCGGACCAAGAAACGGCGAAAATTTTTCCGTTCTGTCCGACGAACTCACGGACGGCGGAGCTCGCCGACGTGGCGAGCTCATGAATGTCGTAGTTGGCCTTGTGCCGAACCTGCAGGGTCGCGTGCAAGCGCACGCGGTCGTGCTCGACGGTGGAAACGTCATCCCCCAAAGCCGCTTGTGCGGATGGCGCTAGGAGCCCAACCGTGGCAAGCGCGCAGAGACCTGAGATCGCGTAAACGACGTCGCCTAGGGCCGCCCTCATCGAACGAAGCGTCATGATTCGACTGTATCAGTGCCGCCAGTTTTTCGAAAGCAGGCAGCCCTGGCCTGTGATGGGACGGTCGATCGTCTGCGCGGCTACTTCGCCGGCTTGGCCGCAGGTGCGACCGGCTTGGCAGGAGCAGGCTCTCCAGCGGGCGCGGCCTTCTCGGTCAGCTCGGCGTTGAATTCGAGCGTGACTTCGTTGCCGACCAGGACGCCGCCGTTGTCGAGAACTTTGTTCCAACCGATCTCGAAATCCTTGCGGTCGAGCTTGCCGGTGGCATGCACGCCGCGCACGGTTGTTCCAAAGGGCGTCTTGGAAGCCGGCGAAGGACCTTCGACCTCGAGAACAACGGGCTTCGTGACGCCGTGAAGGGTCAGGTCGCCGGTGACCTTCAGCTTCTTGCCCGCTTTCTGGACCTTGGTCGATTTGAAGGTGGCGGTCGGATACTTGGCGACGTCGAAGAAGTCGGGCGACTTGAGGTGGCCGTCGCGCTTTGGCTCGTGGGTGTTGACGGAGGTCAGGTCGATGGTGACTTCTACGGTGGACTTGGTGACGTCCTTGTCATCGAGCTCGATGGCCCCCTTCACCTTTTCGAACTGCCCTTTGACCGTGGACACCATCATGTGCTTCACGCTGAACTCGATGGTGCTGTGAGCAGGATCGATTTCCCAGGTGTTCGCCGATGCGGTTGCGGGAATAGCCAGAAGGCTCATCGCTGCCAGGGCCAATACCTTACTTGTCGTCATTGAGGTACCTCTTTGTCTTTGTTGTCGGATCGAACGATTCCGTTTCGCAATTGGATGCCGCGAACGCGCGGTGGTCGCAAGCCTCGGGGCGCGAGGTCAATGCTCGGACTTCTGGAAGAGGCATACGGGAAAGCGGTGCTCGGCTATGCGGGCTTGCGGCAGGAGTGCTCCTCCGGGAACGTCCATCAACGGCCGCGCTGCGCGCGTCCATGATGGACTCGTATGTCGCCTGGCATCCGGCCGCAGACGGCCGGAGCGGCTCCATCCGTCCCGTCGGATCACTCCTGCCCGCCCGCGCGCCGAGCTTGGCTTCATCACACTGTCGGCCATTGCTAGCCGGCCGATCGAGTCGGCCGACCCGCTCGAATCAGCTGAAGCCAAGCTCGGCGCGCGGGCGGAGCGGGGAGCGGTCCGCGGCGGCGTAGACGAGCGCCGCGAGCGTCCG
>CAZTTW010000334.1:0-5663 GCA_964616265.1 uncultured Myxococcales bacterium
CGCCTACACGTGGCAAGCCCCCGATTGCCCCAGCCACATCTGCAACAAGCCCGCGATTCAGCCGGGGATCGTGGCAAGCGACGTCGACACCGGTCCCTACTGCACGGTGACCTGCAATTCCGATAGCGACTGCGGCGGCGAGACCCGCGACTTCAACAACGCCAGCGACAAGCGCTGCAAGACGGGCTACGTCTGCGCAATTCCCTACGATCGCGACAAGCTGTGCTGTCAGAAGCTCTGCCTTTGCCGCGACTTCTTCGACGTGTCGACGGGTCCGTCAACACCCACCGCATGCCTGAGCGGCGGCGCCGGCTGTTCGTAAGAGTCCGTTACCTGCAGGTCCCGCAAATTGCCCCTACCCGTCGGGTGGTGAGCGAGTATCCTCTGTCTCGAACCGTTCGAGACCATGGCTAGGAGCAAATCATGACCGGTACGAACGACGAGGAAACCGCCCACGATTCCGACGGCGACGGCAAGACGGAAGTCCGGGCCAAGGACATCGGCGCTGGCGAGAAGGCGGCTTCCGAAGGCGCGTCAGAGGAAACCATCGTTATGCCGCCGCCACCCCCTGATGATGCGGGCGCCGAGCCGACTGCGAATTCGGAGGAAGAAGTGGAAAGCGGGGTGTACGAGATCATCGACGCGACGCCGGTGCCGGTCGTGCCTATCGTTGCGAGCCTGCCGGCACAGGAATCGAGTCGACGCCCCCCGCCGCTACCGCGCAGCGGCCGGCCGTCGGAAAGCATGCCGATCGCACCGAGTCGAGCAAACTCCGCGTCGCCCAGCGCGCCCTTCACGCGGCCTGACGCCGCCGCAGGAGTGCTCCGGTTTTCACCTTCGCCCAGCAAAAATGCCTCGCCGCCCCTCCGCGTGCACGCCGCGCCGCCGTTTGCGGCACCGCTTGCAAGAGCAAGCTCTGCCCGAGTGCCGGTCTCTCCGCCTCTTCCGCCGCTCGGTGCGCACGTGGTGCCCTTGCCTGTCCCCGCAACGGCCGAGCCATCCGCCCTCGAGCCGGAAGTCTTCTCGGCCGAGGCGGCCATCCGCGATGCGCGCAAACGTGTCGAACAAGCGTCCTCGGGCGATCGCGCTGCGCTCGCTCGCGCTCGTACCGAGCTCGGGCTCTTGCTCGAAGTCGCAACCGGCGACACCGCGGCGGCGCTCGCCGAATACCGAGCCGCCCACGGTATTTCGGCAAACCTCGCGGCGCCGCTCGCTGGCGCTCGGCGACTGACGCCTCTGCATCCGTCGGCGCCTGCGCTGGCCTTGCTCGAAGCCGACCTGCGCCGAAAAGGCGAACCGGGCGTGCACGCCACGCGCACTTTCGAGCTGGGCATGCTTCTGCGAGCCAGTGGCCCGACCAGCGAGAGAACTTGGCAAGCCTATCGCGACGTGCTCGCTGCTTCGCCGAGCCATCCCGGCGCCTTGCGCGGCCTGGAATCTGCGCTCTCCACCGGAGCCCGCGCCAGCGAAAACCCGACGCAAATGGAAGCGCTCGCCGCTCACCGCGAAGTCATGGCGACCGTGTTCCGCAACGACGCGCACCTTTCCGCCTGGATCGAAGTCGAGCGTGGTGGGCTCCTGGAAAAGCTCGGCCGCACGGACGCCGCGCTCGCCGCCTTCGAAGCCGCGCTAGCGCTCAATGGAGAGATTGGTCCCGTTCGCGACGCCTATACGCGCAACCTGCTGGTACAGGGACAGATCGAGCCGCTCGTCAAGGCCTGGGCTACGGAGGCGACGCTCGAAACCGACGGCGCCCGCGCGGCTCGCCTGCTCTATGCGGCCGGCCGTCTGGCCAGCGAACGTCTGGATGAAAAGACGGTCGCCATCGATCTTTTCGAACGCGCTGTTGCTACTGAAGCCGCGGCTGCCTCCGTCCGTCGCGTGGCCTTGCGCGAGCTCTTCCGGCTTTACGAAGCGCTCGGCAACCACGAAGCCGCGGTTGCGACGGGCAATCGCCTGTTGGCCTTCGCACGCGACAATGAAATGGCCTACTGGCACCGGCGTCTGATTCCGCCCTGCGAGGCGCTCGGCCGACAGGGCGACGTTGCCATCCACGCCCAGCACGTGCTCGCCGCCGATCCGGCCGACGAGCCCATGCGCGAAATCCTCGATCGCGCGCTCGCCAGCTTGGGCCAGCACGAGCAACGCGTGGGCATCTTTACCGAACAAGCTGCGCGAGCCACCGCGCTCCACGACCGCATTCAGCTCTTGCTGCGGGCCGCGCACATCGCTGAGCACGACATGGAACGCCTCGATCTCGCCCTCGGCGCGCTTCGCTCGGCCTTCGCCAGCGATCCCAGCAACGCCGACGTTACCGACGCCATCGTCCGGCTGCTGACGCCGGCGACGCCGCCGTCGCTGACCGATCCCGACGATCCGTCGCGCGTGCGAGCGCGTATCGATTTCTACACCGAGGCCGCAGCCGCGGCGTCAGATCCGGCGCGCAAAATCGCGCACCTCGAAAAGTTGGCGCTCATCTGGGAAGACGAAGTTCGCGCGGCCGATCGCGCGCTGGCCGTCTTTGCCGAGATCCTAGCCATCGAACCGCAGCGACGGAGCGCCATCCTCGGGCTTGCCCGATGCGCAGGCCGGACGGGCAATGCGCGCGAGCTCCTGCGCGCGCTGGTCCTCGAGGCCGACCAGGCGGGCGACGATCTCTTCCTCGAACGCGCATTGCTTCTCCGCGCCGCCGAGGTGGCATCGAAGCAGGTCGGCGATCACGACACCGCCCTTGCCCTCATCAAGCGCGTCTTCAATCACAGTGGTGGCGATCCCGCCAGCCTGCGCGCCGCCTTCCAGATCCACGAGCGCGCGGGTCACAGCGCGGAAGCGCTGGCCCAGCTTCGCATTCTGCTCGCGCAAAGGAACAAGCCACAAAGTGCGTACAGCCTCCAGGCCGAAATCGCCCGCTACTTGGAAGAGCGCTTGCGTCGACCTGGCGAGGCGCTGACCGTCTGGCGCGAGGCCCATCGGCTCGAACAAGACAATCCCACACCGCGGGCCGAGATCCGCCGGATCATGCTGGCGAGCGGCGACTTTCGCGCGCTTGCCGAGGAAATGGCGGCGCTCGGTATGGCGACGACGAATCCGGTCGAGCGCGCGGAGCTTTTACTGGATGCTGCCGAGATCTACGACGATCGCTTGGGCGACGCCGAGCGTGCCATTCCGCTGCTTGCCGAGGCACATACCGCCTTGCCGGCCGAGATGCTCATCGTCGATCGCCTGGATCGTGCTTACCTGCGAACCGGCAAAAATCCGGAGCGGCTAGCCCTCCTGCACACCACCCTAGCGGATGATCCGCGTAGCCAATTCGCGCTGGCTGCCCTGCAAGCCGAGGATCGCGATCCGTCGAGCGCGCTCACGCGTTTGGCCGAGCTTTCCCAGCACGCCAGCACCTGCGTACCTGCGCTGCGCATGCTAGAGCACGCCCTGCGACGGGCCGAGCGCTTTGGCGACCTCGACTCCGTCCTGCGCCGGCAAGTCGAATACTTCGCAACGGTCGAGGGAAAGCTCAGCGCCGTGTTCGAGCTCTTGGCCTTGGAAGAGTATGCGAACGTCGAGGCACCCGAAGGACAGCCACCGGCCCGTGAGCTTCTGGCCAAGCTCGCCCCGGACGATCTGCTTGCACACGAGCTATTCCTGCGCCACGAGGGCCTTTTCCGACAAGGTCAGGCGAGCACGGTGATCCCGTCGCTTCGCCACCTCGCCAGGGCGACATCCGACGCCATGGCAGGCGCGGTTCTGCACCTTGCGCTGGGGCTCCTGCTAGAACAGCAAGACGGACCACAAGCACAGAAGGAAGCGCTGCTTGCGTTCGCGATGGCCGAGGAAGGTTGGCCCGACAGTTTGGCTGCCGCGCGTGGGGCGCATCGGTTGGCTTTGCGCCTCGGCGACCAGACGATCTTCATGAAAGCGGCGGCGGCCCTAGGCACGCTGGAGCTGGAGCCGGCCTCGCGCGCGACACGCTTTCTAGAGACGGCGCAGATGGCCCGAAAGCAAGCCGACGGCGCTACCCAAGCCTTCGAGCTTGTCTGTCGCGCGCTCGGCGAAGACGCAAGCAATGAGGCGGCGACCGACGCGGTGATCGCGGCGGTGGACCACGGTCAAGACGCCGGCAAGGCGACCGAAGCACTGCGAACCGCTCTCGACCGCGCCATGAACCCGGACCAAGCCGCTAAGCTCGGTGCGGCTCTGGCGCACATCGCGCTTCGCAATCTCGACGATCAAACCGTGGCCCTCGAAGCGCTCCGCCGGACGCGAAAGCGCGCGCCCAAGCACGCCGGGACACTGCTGGCTCTGGCAGAAATCAGCAACGCCATGGGATTGCAGTCGGAAGCGGCGGAAGCGGCCACGTCCGCCCTCGGTGTGTCGCGCGAGCCCGCCGAGAAACTGCGTGCCTCCATCACGTTGGCCGAAGTCCACGTCCGAATGAGCGCCTTCCGCGATACCGCGAGGCGTGAAGCGCACGAGGCGGAAAAGCTGGCCGAAGAAGCCGGCGCAAGCGGCGACATCGTGGCACGCCTCGGTGCCGTGTTTCAGGCGCTTGGCGACGATGCCAGCGCGGAACGCGTGCTCATCCAAGCCGTCGTGCTGGGCAGCGACGATCACAGTGCTCTCGATCGACTCTGCACGCTGTTCGGAACTGGCCGCGAGGGCGGCGAACGCGTCGCTGGAGCCATCCGAAAAGCCATGGACATGGCCGAAGCCAGCGGTAAGCCGCGGCGACCCGAATGGTTGGCGGCGCTCGGCAAGGTCGAAGCGACCCAACTCGGACAACGCCAGGAAGGCCTGGCTCGATTGCACGAAGCGCTCCGCCTGGCGCCCGGTCACGTTGAAATCTACCAGGCGCTTGCCGACGCACATGGCACCGCACACGACGAGGCCATCCACGAGCTCATCGGCATGTTCGGCGAGTTGGGACGGTCGGCAGCGACTAGCCGTCAGGTTGCCGGAGTGTTTTCGATCCTGGCGCGGGAGAGTCGGCAGGCACAACGCAACGTTGCGGCCCAGGCTGCCGACGAACTCGTTGCGTTCTTCGCCGATGGCTCGACACAGGCGCAGCCCTCGCGCTTGCCCGCAAGCGCGCCCCTCGAAGGAGCGCTTGCGCGAAGGACGGTCCTACCCGCCCTGGTCGGAGAAAGCCAGACGCCCCTCTTGGAGCTTGCTGCGCTGCTTGGCGAGCCGGTCGGCAAAGTGCTGCGCCAGGATCCCGAAAGTCTCGGCGTTTCGACAAGGGATCGGCTGACCTCGCGAGCCTCGCATCCCTTGCGCGCGCTGGCCGACCGGGTGGCGCGTGTCTTTGGCGACCTGCGCTTCGATCTTTACATCGAGGCGCCGGCAACCAAGACGCCGCGCTTGCTCGATACGGAAACCCCTTCCATCGTTTTGCCGAAGGGCTTTGCGGGCTTTTCCGAGGTGGAGCAAGCGGCCGCTCTGGCGCGCCTGCTCGCGTACGTCGCGCTCGACGTTCCGTGGCTGGACGATGTCAGCGATGAAGATGCGGACGGGATCCTTTTCGGCGGTTTGCGCACGGTCTCGGAATTCTGGGGCCGGGGCGAGCTTTCATCCGCCGCCGAGTCCGCCGTTGCGAGTTGGCGACCACGCCTCACCAAAGCAGCTTCGCGGAAAGTGAAGCGTGGACTCGAAGACCTGGCGACACGCCT